>DASUZG010000499.1:0-16686 GCA_036376995.1 Azonexus sp.
CGCGTCGGCGCCGGAAATCCTGGTCGAGCAGGTCGTCGGCCGCCTGGCCAGCCTGACCGGTGCCGAACTGGTGCAGCTGGCGGGCATCATCGAAGGCGTCGCCTTCCCCCTGCCCAAGGAACTGGCAACCGTCGCCTGAGCTGGCGCCGCTCAGCCCTCGTTCATCCGGTAATCCGGAAGCCACTGGTATTGCAGCGCTTCGGGATCGGCCGGGCGATACTCGAAGCGCATGATGGTCCGGCCGGCCACCGGCCGGCTGCCCTGCCGGGCCGGGTCGAACAGCGCGGCCCGGGCCAATTCCTCGATGGCGCTGCGATGATCCTCGGCGAGGCTGGCATCCAGGATGCTGGCAGCGATGGCGCGGCCTGCGCTGTCGATCGTCAGTTCGAGGATGGCATAGCCCTGCTGCTCGCCGAATGGCAGATCCGGGGGCGAGGGCGGGGCGGTACGCAGCACCGGGGGCACTTCGACTTGTACGGGCTCCGGTGGTGCCAGCTCTGTCGAATCAGTGTCGCCATCCTTGCCGTTCCGGGGGGCTTGCGCACGATTTCGTTTGATGGCGGGTTCCGCGACCGGGCGGAGTATCTCCCTGGCGCTGACGGGCGCCTCGGTGGCGATGACCACCTGCAATACCGCCCGGATGCCGGCGGCGCCGGGCACCGTACCGAAATCGAGCGGCAGGACGGCCAGATGCAGCAGCAGGGAGGCGGCCAGCATGCCGGCCAGCCGTTTCTGCCGGTTGGTAGTGCGCGCGCTGCCGTTAACCGGGAGCGCTTCCTCGGGGGGCAAGGTCAAGTGGCGAGGCAGGTGCTGCCGGCGGGTATCAGCGATTCCAGCAATCGGCGCTGCTCAGGGAAGCCCCGGATACCCCACGGCTGCCGGTATGGGTCAGCGTCATCGTGCCGCAGGCATCGCCATCCATGCGCCCGCCACCGATCGGGGTTGCTTGCAGCGTGTAGGTGTCGGCGGTCAGCACGGCGGTGCCGATGTTGTAGAACGGCGTTCCCATCCGCGGCGAAGCGGTCACCGGCAGCGTGACGGCCGTGCCGTCGCTCTTCTGGTCGTAGCGCGAGGCCTCGGTGAAATTGCGCTCCATGTACTGGGCGTTTTCCAGCAGCGCCGTGCGGGCTTCGGCGCGCGCGCCGCGGCGGATGTAGTTGTCGTAGGAGGGCATGGCGACGGCGGCCAGGATGCCGATGATGGCCACGACGATCATCACTTCCATCAGCGTGAAGCCGGCCTGACGCTTGGCGGGGGGGCGGGAATGCACTTTCATCTCCTTGGCTCCGGGGGCTTACTGGATCTGCCGCCAGTACAGCTGGTTGACCGTGCCGGGGGCGGAGGGCTCGATCTTGTTGGTGACGGTCATGAAGCCGCCCGAGGTGCCGGTGAGAATCTTGAACGCCGTCTCCTCTTTCTTGATGATCGCCGGCACCTTGATCATGCCAATGGTCGAGGCGACGCCGGAGACCGGCAGACCGCTGTAATCGTCGCCGCCCGAGAAGCTGTTGTCGAAGTTGGAGTCGAGCACCGTGTTCAGCGGCCGCTGGCCGGTCAGGGTCAGCACTTCCATCAGCCAGCTGGTACCGCCCGGCTGGCAGGGATCGCGCGATGGGGTGATAGTGGTGAAGATGACCCGGTCTTCGAGGAAGGAACTGGTCGAGATCACCCGTTCGCCGCTGGTGGTATTGGTGACCGGATAGACGAGGTCCATGTACCAGCCGTATTGCGGCGGCGTGCCGGCGTAATCGACGGTATTGGAACTGGTCACGCGGATGGTGCTGGTGCCGATGTTGCCCTGCTGCTCGATGGTCTGCGCCTGCAGCTGGCTGCGGGCGATGGTGGCGCCCAGGCTGCTGTCGCGAATGGCGTAGAAGCTCTGGATGTCGTTGTTGGTTAGGTCGGCATCGCCAAGATACCGGCCGGTACCGAACAGGACCAGAACGCCACCCAGCGGGTGGGCGCTGATCCTGGGCTGGGCGGTTATCGGCTGCCGCACGCCGGCGGTCCGCTCGGCGGTGAACAACGGCAGGCCGCCGTTGGCGGCAGCCCAGCTGGCCGCGCTGGTGGCGGTCAGGTCGAATTTCCACAGATTGCCCTGGAGGTCGCCGGCATAGACGACATCGATGATCTTGTCGCCGTCGTTGTCCCACAGGATCGGCGTCGACAGGCCGTTGCCGGTTTCCGCGCCGGCCGCGATCTTGGCCAGCAGGGCGCCGGTTTGCAGATTGACGACGTAGAGGTAGGCGCGGCCGTTGGTACTGTTGTAGCCGTTGCCGAAAATGGCCACCCACTGGCCGCTGTTCAGGCGGGCGATCTGCGGCTGGGCGTAGGTATGGCCGAGATCGCTGGCATCCGCGTATTCCCAGAGGATGGAACTGGCGGCGAAGGTGGCGGGATCGGTGACGTCCAGGGCGTAGATGGTCTTGCCGCCGGCGTTCAGGCCGCCGACCAGCACGGTGTGCCAGGCGCCGTCGAAATAGGCGTCGCCGGTCATCGGCGCGCCGTCAACGTAGTAGCGGTGGCTGTAGCTCTGGCTGGTCAGTGCGGCGAGGTTGGCATAGACCCCCTGCGGGATGTAGGCGAACAGTTCCTTGCCGGATTCGCCGGTGACGCCGGTGTCGGCCCGGAACGCATGCAGCATGCCGTCGTTACCGCCGACATACACGACCGGCAGGCGGGTGGGGAAGGTGGCGATGAAGCTCGCGTAGCTGTCTTTTTCGGGGAAGCTCGTCGAGCTGCTGTTGTGGTACCCGAAATCGCCCTTGTGCACGTACATCGGGTCCGAGTTGATGATGTCGCCGAGCTTGCTGCCGGTGCGGTTGCGGAAGGTGGCGCTGGGATTGCTTGAGGCGTGGTAGAAGCGTGCCTCGTGCGTCGTCGCGCCCTTGAGCCAGTTCAGGCGGTCGGCACAGCGGTTGTCGGCAGCGTTGAGTGCGGTCTGGAAGGCGCCGTTGCCGGTGCAGCGGGCTTCCTGGCGGGTCGTGCCGTTCAGCGTGTAGAACTTGCGGTCGGCAACCGCCGGCAGCATGTCCGCGGCGTCCCAGTAGGCCGTGCCGACGATGCCGTTGCTGGACACCGGCAGAGCGAGGAAGTTACCGCTCCAGTCGGCCGAATTGAACTTGGCCTGGAAAACCGTCGAGCCTTCCTGCCATTGCGTCGAATTCGCCGCCAGCGAGGCAGCCGAAGGCGTCTCGGCGCTGACGCTGCGGATGATCGAGCTGAAGGCTTCGTTCAAGGCCTCCGGGTCGTCGGCGCTGAAGAACTTGCCGCGGCTGTTGATGGCGGCGTGCCAGAGGTCGGCGACCTTGCCGCCGTCGGAGCTGACGGCCGGCCAGCTCTTGGTGTCGTTCCTGATGTCGATGTAGCTGCCGCCGTAGCCTTCGTTGCCATAGGTCATGGAGACGGATTCGAGGAACGGCGTGAGGCCGAGACCGACGGTGAAATTCACCATGTGCTGCCAGGTGGCCGGATTGTTTATCGGGTTCCAGTACTGGTCGGTCAGCGAACCCGAGCGATCCTTCTCGGTTTCGATGATGGTGTTGGCCAGTCCGCTGGTGCCGGACGACAGGTCAGTGATCCAGTAATGGAAAGCGATGTCGGCAAGCGTGTCGGAGTCCGTGCCCATGAACGGATCACGCGGCGAGTAGGACGAGATGACGGTTTGGGGCGTGGTGCTCTGATCGGTTTTCGATTCAGGCAGCGAGGTTGTCGTGTTGTCGTAATTGCCGGAAGCCTGCGAATCGTTCCAGATGCCGTCGGTCATCAGGATGTGGAAATTCTTGCGGCAGGATATCGGCAGGAATTCCGCCGGGTAGGTCTCGGTGAAATGGTCATAGGGCGTGCCGCTCAGCGCGGCAACGCTGTTGCTGTTGACCGTCAGGTAGTCGCCGACCCGCTTGAGGCCTGTACGCAACGGCGTGTTCGGCACCATCGGCAGGCGGAACAGCCACGAATAGAAATTGCTCTTGTGCGTGCCGGTAAAGGGGCGCACGGCATTGGTGAAATTGGTGGTGGTATTGGCCCAGCCCTCGCAGTCACTGGTCACGAAGCTGCTGGCGCTGCCCCGGCAGGTGTTGAGCGCCTGCCAGCCGACCCGGGTCGTGGCCGGCACGTTGGCAAAGGCACGGGCGGCGGCGCTGATGGTCATCAGGTTGCGGGTGCGGTAATAGGAGTACCAGATGGCGAAGTTCTGTTGTTCGGCGGCGCCGACCACCACCATCTTGTAGCAGCCGTTGTCCTTCTTGTCGTTCTTGTCGCTGCTGTCGCAGCCGGCCACGGTGCTGTCGAACACATAGTAATAGGCCGGCATGGTCCGGGTAATGCAGACCGCGCTGTCGCCGCCACAGGAGTCGGTCGAGGTCATGTTGGTCCAGTTGCTGCCCCGGTCGGCCGAATATTGGCAGCGGTTGTTGTTGGGATTGCCGGATTTGCAACGGACGTCGCTCTGATAGTGGCGCATCAGGCGATGGGTCTTTGTCGCGCTGTCGTTGATGTGCAGGCCGGCGCTGGGCCGGTAGGCGGAACGGAGGTCGACCGTGCCGTAGCTCGGATCGAAGCCATTCAGGTAAGCCGCATTGAAGGTGGTCTGGGCGCCGGCATTGACATCGTTGCCGCTGGCATCCTTCGGGATCTGGTAGCGGATGTTCGGGTTGTAGAACAGCGGGTTGAAATGCGCCGACTTGACGAAGCGATCGTCGAGCCGCGAGTCCGGGTTGTTGTCGCAGACGCCATCGGGATTCCCGCAAAGGTCGGGCGTGAAGGCGCGCGACATGCTGCCGGAGTCGTCCAGCGTCAGGATCACGTTGGGCGGAATGTCTACCGTCAGAAACAGCGGGGTGTCGGCGATGTCGATTGCCGCCGCCGAGGTGCCCAGGCACAGGGCGCTCATGGCCAGCAGGCGGCGCAGGGATGGAAGGCGAAGGGGCGTGCGGTTCATGGTCATGATCGAGTCCCGTTCAAGGGGTGTAGGTGTATTCGGCCTGGAGGATGACGATGGTCGCGCTGCTCGACCCGAAGCCTCGTGCCGTCACCCGGTAGTGCTCGGTGGTGCCGATATCGGGTTTCTTCTCGATGCGGTACTGCGGCTGCCGGGCAACATAGCTGAGGCTGTTCACCGGGGTGCGGTAACTGGCCCATTGGGCGGTCGCATTCCAGAAGGCGGCGTCGTTGGCATTTGTCATGACATAGGTGCTCAGACCGGTGGCGGTGCCATCCCACGGACCCGGACGCAGGCCGACCAGATTGGCGGATGCATCGCGCAGGGCCGCCTCGGCCGCTTCGAAGGCCAGTTCGCGGTCGCGGGAATTGCCCGCCATCTTTTCCTGGAAGGTGTTGTTCTGCACGGCGGCGACACCCAGCAGGGAGAGCACGACCAGGAAGATCAGGGCAACCATCAGGGTCGCCCCGCGCTGGGCGGAACAGGGGGCCGGGGAAAGGGGGCGGGAGGTCATGGCAGGCGGTTCCTGACGGCGATGGTCGTGTCGAAGACCTTGCGCAAGCGCCGGTCCGTGGGGGTGACGGTGGCGCCGTTGTAGATGTACCGTTGCGGTTCGGAGGTGCGTGCGTCGCTGCCGACCATGGACAGCAGCAGCGACACGCGGACGCTCAGAACCCTGCTCCAGTCGGCGACGAGATTGGCCGTGACGTACTGGTCGACGGCCTTGTCGTTGTTGATGTCCTCGCCGTAGGTGATCTGCATGTCCTCGACGCCTTCGACCAGTTCTTCGGCAAAACGGATCGCGTTGCCCGACGAATTGATGCCGATGCGGGTCCGGAACAGGGCTGGTTCGCCGTTCGCGTTGTTGCGGACGTGGTAATTGACGGCGCTCATGCGCAGAATCTTCGAGCCGGGGGCGAAGGTGTAGGGCGTGCCGTTGGTGGTGCACTGCAACGGGTGCCCGAGACCCTTCGTACAGTTGCCGGGCGAGACGGAGTTGCCGGTGCCGTGGTCGACGACGGCGATCGTGTTGTTGTTGTTCACGTTGGTCATCTGGAACACTGCCGTGTGCTGGCAGTCAGTGATCAACAGGATCTCGCCCTGCTTGATGTCGTGGTTGGCGACCAGCTGAATCGAAGCCGCCGCCGCGTTGTGGGACGCGACGGTGTACTCCGGAGTGTCGCCGCGCAGGATGCTCAGCGCGTCGCCGCGCAGGACGTTGCCGGCCACGCCGTCGGGCAGGATGCTGAGGCCCCCGCCCTCGTAGCCGACCAGGGGAGCGGCGAGGATGTTCTTGTCCCAGTCGGCCGCGTTGTTCAGCGCATTGACATTGGAAGCGCTGTTGCCGCAACCGGTGAAGCCGGCCATCCGGATGTCGTAGGCCAGGGTTTCGAAAACGAAACGGGCGTTTTCCTGCATCCGCGACAGCGAGTCCTGGAGCCGGAAGAGTTGCTTGCTGCCGACGTAGGCATAGCTGACCACGAGCAGCATCATGAGGCCGACGGCCAGCGCGATCATCAGCTCGACGAGGGAAAAACCGCGGGCCGCCTTCCGGGCGGCGGGGTGCTGTATGAACGGGTGGGTGCCTGCAGGCATGGGCTTCCCCTAGATCTGTGTTTGCGTGACGAAGGAGGTGTTCGCTGCTTCGCCATCGTGAACCTTGCTGGTATTCGCCCAGCGGATGGTGATGGTGGCGCTGCCGGCCCCATTCACCTGGATCGAGCCGTCGCCGGACGGCAGGGAGCGCGACAGGTTGGTTTTCCAGCGCACCAGGTCCTGGGCGGCGATGGAAGTGCCGCTGCCGGCCGGCGTTCCCAGGGCAATGCTGTAATTGCCGGCGAGGGCGGCGGTGCGGTTGGCGCGCATGGCGTCGGCGATGTCGTAGGCCAGCAGCGTGGCCTGGCTGCGCTGGTAGGCGGTGAGGTTGGACTTGTTGGATTGCAGCAGCAGGCCGGCGTAGCCTAGCAGGCCGATCGAGAGAATCAGAATGGCGACCAGCGTCTCGATCATGACCATGCCCCTGGTGCTGGTAGCGGGGGAGCGGCGTTCGATGGTTCTGGATGGGCGATGGCGGTTCACGTTCAGCAACTCCCGGAACTGGTATGGATGCGCCCGACCGGGGCGATCTGGATGCTGCGCTGCGATGGCGTGACGCAGATATTCAGAGTGGTCGAGGTGGTGCCGCCCAGACTGAGCAGCCCGCCGCGGCTGTCGAAGGCGATGTAGTTGGCGAAATTGGCTTCCGAACTGGCAATCGAACCGTTTTCGATGCTCGGTTGGCCGACTTTCAACCGGGCATCGCTGCCGTCGACCGTGCCGATGGTGCCGCCATCGGTGAAGACCAGCCAGCCGCTGGCCCACGACGTGCCACTGGCGGTGGTGCAGGTCGGGGAAGCGTTGTCGGTGTTGGAGCTCTTGCAGATGGTGACGCGGGTGGCCCGGCGCACCGCTTCGGAGCGGGCGTGCATCAGCGCTGCCGACAGCTCCATGCTGATCGCGTGGGCGCGGTTGGAGGCCAGCAGGCTCCGGAAGGACGGTGCCGCGATGGCCAGCAAGACGCCAAGAATGGCCACGGTGACGAGCAATTCGATCAGGGTGAAGCCGTCCTGGTGGACACGGCAGGTGGGCATGCAAATCTCCATTTGCCAAATTAGCAAAAATTGTCGGAAATAACACTCCTATGTGCAAATGATAGTCAAGGACATGTGAATAGCAAGGGCTCTATGCGAATGATGATGAGGTTGCTTCAGGTGTCTTGCCTGTTTGCTGGGTTGGGTGATAGAATCCACGGTTTCTCAGAAAACTTATTGGGATCTATCCATGGCCAACAGCGCACAAGCCCGCAAGCGCGCCCGTCAAGCTGACAAGCAGCGCGCCCAAAACGCAAGCCTGCGTTCGACCCTGCGTACCGCGATCAAGCGGGTGCGTCAGGCGATCCAGGCTGGCGACAAAGCCGCCGCACAGGGCGTCTTCCAGCAGTCCGTCGCGGTTCTCGACCGCATTGCGGACAAGAAGATCGTTCACAAGAACAAGGCATCTCGCACCAAGAGCCGCCTGTCTGCCCAGATCAAGGCGCTCGCTGCCTGATCTCCGAAGCGGTCAAAAAAAATGGCGCCTGCGGGCGCCTTTTTTATTTCCAGTGTTTGCCGGCTTATTTCTTGTCGGCGATGACGCAGACGCCGTCGACGATCTGCAGGTCGTTGTCCTGGGCAAAGTTGAGCATGAAACGGTAGGCCATCGGTTCGATCTCGCCGAGCCGGCCATCGACGAACACCGCCTTCTCGCCGTTGTAGTCACCGGGGCCGACGTAGGGGGAATACTTCATCTTGCGTTCGGCGCCGAAGGCCGACATGACACCGCACAGGCGCTCGGCCCAGTCGCTGGGGCGAAATTTCCTGCCCTGTTTGGTGAGGCCAACAATGATGAAGGTGGTCGATTCAGGCGTTGTCATTGTTCTACTCTGCTGGTGGAGGCGGTGCGACCGGTAGGTGGCGCATTTTAGCAGAAGGCCCCGGGCTGTGGCAGTCTTGCCGGAGTCGGGGTGGAAACATCTTTGGGATTAAGGCACTAGATTGTTATTGCAGAATTCGCTGCATATACTGAATCTAATTCAATGATCCGAAGGAGGTTTCATGCAGACTGCCTCGATCACGAAATATCATTTTCGCATTCGTACCCGCAATGGCGTGATTGTCGACAATCTCGCCATTTTTGGCCGCGACGAAGCGGCGGCGCGGCAGAAGTTGTGTTCGATCTACCACGACTGTGTGGTGCTGCAGTGCCAGGAGCAACGGTCATCGCCGGCCGGGCGCGGCGGGCTTTTGAACTACGAGGACGTGGTCGACCTGATCATTGCTTCGTGAGTTGCATGTCGCCGCGGGTGACGAGTTCGGCCAACAGACTCTGGTAGTCGTGGGCGCCGGCGCTGGAAGGGTTGCGGCGGAACACGTCCTGGTTCAGTGACGGGCTTTCGGCGACGGCGACATTTTCCGAGATCACCGTATCCAGCACCTCGTCGCCGTAGCGTTCGCGCAGTTTGCGGCGCACGTCGTCGCTCATCCGGCGCCGGCGGTCGAAGCGGGTCAGCAGGTAGCGGCGCTCGACGCGGCGCTTGATGACCGGTTCCAGCACCTGCAGCGTGCGGGTAATGTGTTCGGCGGCCTGTAGCGACAGGTAGTCGGTCGAGATCGGAATGAGCAGTCGTTCGCAGGCGAAGATGGCGTTGAGCGCCAACACGCCGATGTAGGGGCAGCAGTCGATGATGCAGGGGCGGTCGGGGTGGCTGGTCAGCGTTGAGTCGAGGCCGAGGCGTAGCTTGTTGAGGATGGCCGGGCCCTTGCCGAAGATCGAGTCGACCTTGATCAGTTGCTGGTGCGCGGGAACCAGGCGGCCGATCTGGTCCCAGTCGACTTCCAGTTCGCCGAGGCTGCGGGTGTCCTGGTAGAAGGCGAACAGGCTGCGGCTGGCTTCGACCGGGGCGTGGCCGTGGATGCTGGAAAGGTGCCCCTGCGGGTCGAGGTCGAGGAGCAGGGGCGGGGTTCCCGCCCGGTTCAGGGCGGCGCTGAGATTAAGCGCAGTCGTCGTTTTTCCGACGCCCCCCTTCTGGTTGAAAATGGCGATGCGCATGGTTTTGCCGTTCTATACAAGCCTCTATTTTTCACTTAACATTCTGCTTTCTGCAACTCTTTCGGATGAAAACCATCTGTCGGAGTGCGTGTTTTCCGGCGGCGATGGCCGCCGTTTTCGTTTTATGGGGTTGCCTCATGTCGCATGTCATGAACACCTATGCCCGCTTGCCCGTCACCTTCAGTCATGGCCAGGGAAGCCGGATTTTTGATAGCGAAGGGCGCGAGTATCTGGATGCCTTGTCCGGGATCGCCGTCTCGACCCTCGGTCATGCACATCCCCGGCTGGTGGCGGCCATTGCCGCCCAGGCCGGGCGCCTGCTGCACACCTCCAATCTCTACCGCATCGGCGAACAGGAACGGCTGGCCGACAAGCTCTGTGCACTGTCCGGCATGCAGGAGGTGTTCTTCGGCAATTCCGGGGCGGAAGCCAACGAGGCGGCGATCAAGCTCGCGCGTTTCTATGGCCACAAGAAAGGCATCGAACTGCCGACGGTGATCGTCATGGAAAAGGCCTTTCACGGGCGCACCATGGCGACTCTGTCGGCCACCGGCAACCGCAAGACCCAGGCCGGTTTCGAGCCGCTGGTCTCGGGTTTCGTCCGGGTACCCTACGGCGACCTCGACGCGGTCAAGGCTGTGGCCGAGCACAACAAGAACATCGTCGCCGTCATGCTGGAAATCATCCAGGGCGAAGGCGGCATCCACCTGGTCGATCCGGCCTACTACCGCGGCGTCCGCGAGTTCTGCGATGCCCAGGGCTGGCTGATGATCTGCGACGAGGTCCAGTGCGGCATGGGCCGCACCGGCAAGTGGTTCGGCTATCAGCAGGCCGGTATCAAGCCGGATATCGCCACCCTGGCCAAGGGCCTGGGCTCGGGCGTGCCGATCGGTGCCTGCATGACCAGCGGCAAGGCGGCCGGGCTGTTCGGGCCGGGCAACCATGGCTCGACCTTCGGCGGCAACCCGCTGGCGTGTACGGCGGCGCTGACGACCATCCAGGTGATGGAAGAGGACGGTCTGCTGGACAACGCGACCCGCATCGGGGCGCTGATCCGTCAGCTGTTCGGCGAAGCGCTGGCCGGCGTCAAGGGCGTGGTCGACATTCGCGGCCATGGCCTGATGATCGGTATCGAACTCGACCGTCCGTGCGGCGAACTGGTCGGCAAGGCCCTGGCGGCCGGCCTGTTGATCAACGTGACGGCGGATTCCGTGGTGCGTTTGCTGCCGCCGCTCATCTTCTCCGACAGCGATGCGCGCGAACTGGTCGAGCGCACGGCGCCGCTGATCAAGGAATTCCTGGCGGCCTGAACCATGGCGATCAAACACTTTCTGCAATTCAAGGATTTTTCGCGCGACGAACTCGATTACGTGTTCGAGCGCACGCGCTGGATCAAGACCCAGTTCAAGTCCTACCAGAAGTACTGGCCGCTGTCCGACCGCACCCTGGTGATGATCTTCGAGAAAGCCAGCACGCGTACCCGCCTGTCCTTCGAGGCCGGCATGCAGCAGCTGGGCGGCGCGGCGATCTACCTCAATACCCGCGATTCGCAGCTCGGGCGCGGTGAGCCGGTCGAAGACGCAGCCCAGGTCATCTCGCGCATGAGCGACATCGTGATGATCCGCACCTTCGAGCAGGACATCATCGAGCGCTTCGCCGCCAATTCGCGGGTGCCGGTGATCAACGGTCTGACCAACGAATACCACCCGTGCCAGATCCTGGCCGACATCTACACCTACATCGAGCATCGCGGCAGCATCCAGGGCAAGACCGTGGCCTGGGTTGGTGACGCCAACAACATGTGCAACACCTGGCTGCAGGCGGCTGAGGTTCTCGATTTCAAGGTGCATGTCTCGACCCCGCCCGGCTACGAACTGCAGCCGGAGCTGATCGCCGGCGTCGATGCCTCGCGCTTCCAGGTCTTTGCCGATCCGATGGACGCCTGCCGCGGCGCCGATCTGGTGACCACCGACGTGTGGACCTCGATGGGCTTCGAAGCCGAGAACGAGGCGCGCATCAAGGCCTTTGCCGACTGGTGCGTGGATGGCGACATGATGCGCGTGGCCGATCCGCAGGCTGTGTTCATGCATTGCCTGCCGGCCCATCGCGGCGAGGAGGTCACCGCCGAAGTTATCGACGGCCCGCAGTCGGTCGTCTGGGACGAAGCCGAGAACCGCCTGCATGTGCAGAAGGCGCTGATGGAATATTTGCTGTTGGGCCGTCTCCAGGGCTGAGCGGCTGGATTAAACGAAACAAGGGAACAGAAATGAGCGATATCAAGAAAGTCGTCCTGGCGTACTCCGGCGGCCTCGACACCTCCGTCATCCTCAAGTGGCTGCAGGACACCTACCAGTGCGAAGTGGTGACCTTCACCGCCGACCTCGGCCAGGGCGAGGAACTCGAACCGGCCCGCGCCAAGGCACTGAAGTTCGGCATCAAGCCGGAAAACATCTTCATCGACGACCTGCGCGAAGAGTTCGTGCGCGACTTCGTCTTCCCGATGTTCCGCTGCAATACCGTCTATGAAGGCGAGTACCTGCTCGGCACCTCGATCGCCCGCCCGCTGATCGCCAAGCGCCTGATCGAGATCACCAATCTGACTGGTGCCGATGCCATCTCGCACGGCGCGACCGGCAAGGGCAACGACCAGGTCCGTTTCGAGCTCGGCGCCTACGCGCTGAAGCCGGGTGTCAAGGTCATCGCCCCGTGGCGCGAATGGGACCTGCTGTCGCGCGAGAAACTGCTGGCCTACGCCGAACAGCACGGCATCCCGGTCGAGATGAAGCACAAGCAGGGCGGTTCGCCCTACTCGATGGACGCCAACCTGCTGCATATCTCTTACGAAGGCCGCCATCTGGAAAATCCGGCTGCCGAGGCCGAGGAGTCGATGTGGCGCTGGACGGTGTCGCCGGAAGCGGCGCCGGATGCCGCCGAATACCTCGACATCGAATACGAGAAGGGCGACATCGTTGCCCTCAACGGCCAGCGCCTGTCGCCGGCCCAGGTGCTGAGCACCCTGAACCAGCTGGGCGGCAAGCACGGCATCGGCCGTCTCGACCTGGTCGAGAACCGCTACGTCGGCATGAAGTCGCGCGGCTGCTACGAAACCCCGGGCGGCACGATCATGCTGCGCGCCCACCGCGCCATCGAGTCGATCTGCCTCGACCGCGAAGTCGCCCACTTGAAGGACGACCTGATGCCGCGCTACGCCAGCCTGGTGTACAACGGCTACTGGTGGAGCCCGGAGCGCATCGCCCTGCAGACCCTGATCGACCACACTCAGCAGAGCGTGAACGGCACGGTCCGCGTCAAGCTGTACAAGGGCAACGTGATCGTCGTCGGCCGCGATTCGAAGACCGATTCGCTGTTCGACTCGACCATCGCCACCTTCGAGGACGATGCCGGCGCCTACGACCAGAAGGACGCAGCCGGTTTCATCAAGCTCAACGCGTTGCGCATGCGCATCGCCGCCAACCTGCGCGCCAAGAAGGGCCAGGCTTAAACGATGGAGAGTGGCACCGTATTCGGCCTGAACGAGGAACAGATCGCCGATTTCTTCTCGACCTGGGGCGTCGGTGCCTTCATCCTGTTCATGCTGTTCATCATCGGCGAGATCGCCTGGAAGTCGAAAGCCGGCAAGACCGGGACTTTCGTGCTTTTCTTCGTGCTGGCTTTCGGCATGGTCGGCTTTGTCGCCAAGGCAGTCATTCAAAAAATCTGGGGAATCTAAATGTCGCAATACGACAACGTTTCGGTGGTCAAGAAGGCCAATGTTTACTTTGACGGCAAGTGCGTCAGCCACACCGTGGTGCTGGCCGACGGCACCAAGAAGACGGTTGGCGTGATCCTGCCGTCGTCGCTGACCTTCAACACCGGCGCGCCGGAAATCATGGAAGGCGTCGGTGGTGCCTGCCGCGTCAAGCTGAAGGGCGAGTCCGAGTGGACCACCTACGGCGAGGGCCAGTCCTTCAACGTGCCGGGCAACTCGTCCTTCGAGATCGCCGTCGCCGACGGCGAGGCCTACCACTACGTCTGCCACTTCGGGTAAGCACCATGCCGAGCTTTGACTTCACCTCCGAAGCGGACATGGTGGCGTTGAAGAACGCTGTCGATGTCGCTTCCCGCCAGATCGAGAACCGCTACGACTTCAAGGGCACCTCGGCCAAGGCCGAGCTGAACGAGAAGGACAAGGTCATCACCCTGTGGGGCGATTCCGAGTTCCAGCTCGACCAGATCAAGGACCTGCTCTTCCCGGCCATGGAGAAGAAGGAAAAGGACAGCGTCAAGCGACTCGACGTGCAGAAGGTGCAGAGCGTCTCCGGCAACAAGACCAAGCAGGAGATGAAGATCAAGGACGGCATCGACAGCGAGCTGGCCAAGAAGATCGTCAAGCTGATCAAGGATGCCAAGCTGAAAGCCCAGGCTTCGATCCAGGGCGATGCGGTACGGGTCAGCGGCAAGAAGATCGACGAGCTGCGCGAAGCCATCGCGCTGGTACGCTCGAAGATCACCGATTTCCCGATCAAGGACGGCAACTACCGCGACTGACTGAAGTCGGTCGCCGTGGCAATAAAAAACGGGCAGCCTGGCTGCCCGTTTTTGTTTGGGCGCGGCTTAGCGCACGAGGCCCTTGATCCACACCGAGTACAGCTGCTCCGACAATTGGCGCATCACCGGCAGGCGGGCGGCGACGCCCTCCTGCATTGCCGCCGGCGTCTGCACGCTGGGCTGCTCGGCGACGGCATGCGCCTCGTCGGCCCACTGGCCGCACCAGGTGGCGATCATTTCCGGCGTCATCTCGACATGGCACTGCATGCCCAGGTGCGGGCCGAGGGCGAACATCTGGTTGGCGCAATAGCTATTGGCCAGCAGCCGCGTGGCGCCGGGCGGGAGACTGAAGGTTTCGCCGTGCCACTGGAAGATCGGGGCGCTGCCGCTGGCGTAATCACCGAGCCAATGCCGGGCGACCTCGCCGGTTTCGCCAAAGGCTTCGCCCCAGCCGATTTCCTTGACCGGATTGCGCGTCACGGTGCCGCCCAGGGCCTTGCTCATCAGCTGGCCGCCGAGGCAGTGGCCGATCACCGGAACCTTCCGTTCCACCGCGTCGCAAATCAGGGCGCAGACCGGTTCGATCCATGGCAGCAGGTCGTTCACGCTCATCGGGCCGCCCATGAAACAGAGCCCGGAAAAAACGTCGGCGCTGGCCGGTACGGTCTCGCCTTCATCGATGGCGATCAGCCGCCAGGGGATCCGGTGATGCTCGAGGAATATGGCAAAATAGCCCGGTCCTTCAGTAGGGGAGTGGCGAAAGATGGCAACGGGTAGCATGGTGTCGATTCACAGGCTGGGCAGGGGTTTTCATTCTACGCTGCTGGCCCTGCTGCTTTGCGCCTCGGCCCCGCTGGCGGCGCAGGATGTCGGCCTGGCCGGCATCATGGGCAGCAAGGCGATGCTGATGATCAACGGCAGCGAGCCGGAAGCGGTGCGCGTCGGCGAATCGCTTGGAGGCGTTAAGCTGGTCTCCATCCAGGGCGATCAGGTAATCGTCGAAGTCGGCGGCCGCAAGCGGCCGCTGCGCATCGGCCAGCATGCAGTCGGTGCAGCGCCGGCTGATGGCTCTGGAAAAATAACGCTAACGGCTGACGCCCGCGGCCATTTCTATACCACCGGCACAATCAACGGCACATCGGTGCGCTTCCTCGTCGATACCGGGGCGACCATGATTTCGCTCGGGGCCAGCGACGCCCGCCGGCTCGGCCTGGATTTCAACCGCGGCCAGAAGGGCTATTCGCAGACGGCCAACGGCCAGGCGGTAGTCAGCAAGGTCAAGCTCGACACCGTCACCATCGCCGGTATCACGCTGCACCAGATCGATGCCCTGATCCACCAGACCGAGATGCCGATCGCCCTGCTCGGCATGAGTTTCCTCAACCGCATGGAAATGCAGCGCGATGGGGGTACCATGACGTTACGCCAGCGATACTAGGAGAAACGTCATGCCGCACCGCGATCAGGAAATTGCGCTCTTGCGCCGGGAAGTCGAAATGCTGATGGCGGAGCGGCAGGCCCTGTTGCGGGTGGTCGGCGCGGCCACCGCGCTGATCGCCAGCCTCGACAGCAAGCGCCTGCCGGTCGGGGCGGTCGAGGCCGCCGACATGGTCGCGACCTCGATCAACCGGCTCAGCGAGGAAACGCTGCAGGATGCGCTGGTAGCGGTGCATGCCGAAATCGAGGAAGACTCCGCCAAGGCATGACGCTTGACCTGCAACGCCTGAAGGCCGGCCTGCTGTCCGAGCCATTGGCCGGCGATTTTGTCGAGGAGGACGGAGCCCTGCAGCAAGCCTTGACGCCGGCTGCCGTGCTGTTTCCCATTGTCCGCCGGCCGGAGCAGGCAACCGTGCTGCTCACCCAGCGCACCGCCCATCTGCGCGACCACGCCGGGCAGATCAGTTTTCCCGGCGGCCGGGTCGAAGCCGAAGATCTGTCGCCGGTGCATACCGCCCTGCGCGAGACCGAGGAGGAGATCGGCCTGGCTCGCGCGCATGTCGAGATTCTCGGCTTCCTGCCGGAATACCGGACCGGTACCGGCTTCCGGGTGACGCCGGTGGTCGCCCTGGTCGAGCCACCGTTCGACCTGCGGCTGGACCCGTTCGAGGTTGCCGAGGTGTTCGAGGTGCCGCTCGCCTTCCTGCTTGATCCGGCCAACCACAAGCAGCACGAAATGCATTATCGGGGGGCGCTGCGCCGCTACTACGCGATGCCCTACGGCGACTATTTCATCTGGGGCGCGACCGCCGGGATGATCCGCTCCTTCAGCGAGCGCCTCGGTCTCCAAGCCTCGGTGCCTTGTGGTATCGTGGCGCTTTAGCACAAGGAAATAAGCCGGCCACGGCGTTTCTCGGCCCCATGAGTCTTCTCTCGCTGATTGCGGTTTTTCTCATCGAGCAGCTGCAGCCCCTGAACTACCGCCGGATCGTCGCCGAACCGCTCGGCGCCTGGGCGGATTTCATCGAATCGCGTTGCAATGCCGGCGCCCGTCGCCACGGCGTGCTCGCCTGGTGCCTGGCGGTACTGCCGCCGGTCGTGCTGCTGGGCGTCATCTACGGTTTTCTTTATGCGCT
>DASUZG010000500.1:0-3435 GCA_036376995.1 Azonexus sp.
GAAGAAGCTCTCCGACGCCGAGCGCGCCGATGTCGATGCGGCCAAGGCGCTGCAATTGATGGTGCAGTACCCGGCACTGATCAAGCGGCCGGTGCTCGATACCGGCACGGAACTGCTGGTCGGCTTTGCCCCGGAAACCTATGCGGAGCGCCTGAAATGAGCGATAGCTTCGTCCGCCGCTTCCTCTTCGAAGGCCTCGACATCCGCGGCGCCGTCGTCCATCTTGGCGAGGCCTGGACGCAGATGCAGGACGGCCGCGACTATCAGCCGACGGTCGCCCAGCTGCTCGGCGAGACGGCCGCGGTGACCGCGCTGATCGCCGGCCAGCTGAAGCAGCCTGGCCGCCTGACGCTGCAGTTGCGCGGCAACGGCCCGATCCAGCTGCTGGTGATGGACTGCAACGAGCAGTTGCAGATGCGCGGCATGGCACGCAGCAACCCGGTGGTGTTGCCGGCACAGGTGCCGACGCTGCTCGGCGCCGATCAGGGCGGTCAGCTGATGATGAGCCTCGACCTGCCGACCGCCCGCCAGCCGTACCAGAGCTATGTGCCGATGGTCGGCGACAGCATCGCCGCCATTTTCGAGCACTACCTGGAGCAGTCCGAGCAGCAGCCCTCGCGCCTGTTCGCCTCGGCCAGCCCGCGCGCCGCCGCCTGCCTCTTCCTGCAGAAGATGCCCGATGCCGACGCCCGCGACCCCGACGGCTGGCATCGCATCAGTCAGCTGGCGGCGACCGTGAAGACCGCCGAGCTGCTCGAACTCGACGCCGAAGCCCTGCTCACCCGGCTCTTCCACGAGGACATGGAACAGCACGGCCTGCGCCTCTACGATGCGCAGCCGGTCAGCTACTACTGCCCGGAAGACTGGGACAAGATCCGCGACATGATTCGCGGCCTCGGCCGTCAGGATGCCGAAACCATCCTCGCCGAGCACGGCGAGATCCTGATCCGCGACGACATCTGCAACCGCGAGTACCGCTTCAGCCCGGCCGACGTCGCCGCGCTGTTCGCCGAAAGCTCCGGCCAGGCGCTGCACTGACGGCCGTGGCCGCCGGCTAGGCGGCCGGCGGGGCATGCGTTAGGCTATGCCTGCCCTCCGGTATTCCCCTGGGGGTTTTCCTGGATCCGGACGGTCGCCTTGGCGACCCCTTTTCGCGGGACATGTCATGCGCAAATTCGCTCCGCTGCTGTTCCTGTTCCTCGCCGCCTGCGCCACCGTCGCCACGCTGCGCCTCGACGAGCGCTTCGGCAAGCCCGATCCGGCGCGCTTCGACCGCCTGCCGGTCGAAGCCAACGGCCCGGCTCCCGACTACTGGCGGGAGGTCCGGCCGATTCTCGACCAGCGCTGCATCAGCTGCCATGCCTGCTACGACGCACCCTGCCAGCTCAATCTGGCGAGCTACGCCGGCATCAGCCGCGGTGCCAATCCGGCCGTCGTCTATTCGAGTTCCCGGCTGATCGCCGACCCGCCGATGCGGCTCGGCGTCGATGCCCGGACGACGGTCGCCTGGCGACAACTGGGCTTTTTCCCGGTACTCAACGAGCGCCAATCGACGCCGGAAGCCAACCGCGCCGGCGGCGTGATGCACCGCCTGCTGGAGATGAAGCAGCGCCATCCCGGACCGGACCGCGGCCCGCTGGCGGAAGCCGATCTCGACTTCTCGCTCGACCGGCCGCAGCTCTGCGTGCGCGCCGAAGGTCTCGACGACTACGCCAAGAGCCATCCGCAGCGCGGCATGCCGTTCGGCCTGCCGCCGCTGGCGGCCGACGAGCACCGGGTGCTCAGCCGCTGGCTGGAAGCCGGCGCCCCCTACCAGCCGCCGCCGCCTCTGCCGGCCGCCGTGCTGGAGAAGGTCGCCGACTGGGAGCGCTTCCTCAACGGCGACAGCGCCAAGGAACAGCTGATGGCGCGCTACATCTACGAGCACTGGTACATCGGCCACCTGCATTTCGCCGAACTGCCCGGCCAGTATTTCGAACTGGTGCGCAGCAAGACGCCCCCTGGCCAGCCGGTGGACCTGATCGCCACCCGCCGCCCCTACGACGACCCCGGCGTCGGCCGCGTCTATTACCGGCTGCAGCGCATGGAAACGACGCCGGTCGCCAAGAAGCACATGCCGCTCAAGCTCGACGCCGCCCGCCTGGAGCGCCTGCGCCGCTGGTTCCTGGCACCGGCCTACGCGGTCGCCGCCCTGCCCGGCTACGCGCCGGAAGTCGCCGCCAATCCCTTCGTCGCCTTCCGCGCCCTGCCGGTCGATGCGCGCTACCGCTTCATGCTCGACGAAGCGCAATTCACGCTGATGGGCTTCATGAAGGGGCCGGTGTGCCGTGGCCAGGTGGCACTGAATGTCATCAACGACCATTTCTGGGTCGTCTTCGTGGCGCCGAACAATCGGGAAAACCGCCTGATGAACGACATGGTCGATGCCGCCATGCCGGCCCTGCGCCTGCCCGCCGAGCACGAAAGCACGGCCCGGCTGACTGCCTGGCGGCAGTATTCCGAACTCGAAACCCGCTACCTGGAAGCCAAGAGCGCGGTGCTGGCCAAGTCGGCGAGCAAGGACTTCCTGCCCGGCGTGGATAAATTGTGGGATGGCGACGGCCACAATCCGAACGCCGCGCTGACGGTGTTCCGCCATTTCGACAGCGCTTCCGTCGTGCGCGGCCTGGCCGGCGAGCGGCCGCAGACCACCCTGCTGCTCGGCTACCCGCTGCTCGAACGCATGCATTACCTGCTGGTCGCCGGCTTCGACGTCTATGGTAACGTCGGCCATCAGCTTGCCACTCGGCTGTACATGGACTTCCTGCGCATGGAAGGCGAACTGAATTTCCTCACGTTGCTGCCGCTGGCCGACCGCCAGCCGGTGCTCGACCACTGGTATCGCGGCCGCAGCGAGCCGCACATCCGGCATTTCGCCGACGCCGCCGCCTTCTTCCCCAAGGAAACCGGCATGCGCTACCGGACCCGCGATCATCTGGGCGAACTCTATGCCGCGTTGCGCGCCCGCGTGGCCGGCGTGCGCGAACGCAGCCTGGAGCACCGGACCAACGGCTGGGCGCCGCGCGAAACGGCGCAGTTGCAGCGGCTGAGCGCAGTGCGCGGCCCCGCCGCCGCGCTGATGCCGGAAAACAGCCTGCTGCTGGTCAGCCAGCCGGACGGCGCGCTGCGCATCGTCTCACTGATCCGCAACAGCGCCCACAGCAACGTCGCCGAACTGTTCGGCGAAGCCAAGCGCCGCCTGCCGCAGGAAGACACGCTGCTGGCCCTCGATGGCGTGGTCGGCGCCTATCCCAACGCCTTCTATGCGCTGCCGGCCGGCGAACTCGCCGCGTTCGCCACGGCGGTCGCCGGGCTGGGCAGCGAGGCCGACCTGGTGCAACTGACCGAGCGCTTCGGCGTGCGCCGCACCGATCGCCGCTTCTGGCCGCTCAGCGA
>DASUZG010000501.1:0-7047 GCA_036376995.1 Azonexus sp.
AGGCCATTGTAAGAATATCGCCGTGTAATGACGCTTCGGCGCCGGGGGGGCGGGGAATGGCTCTCCAGTGTGTGCGGCTTTATTACATCCCGGGCAAAGTCCCGAGATCCGATCGGTTGTTTCAACATAAATTGCGAAGTACCGCAGAGGAGAAGAATATGTCGAATGAGTCCGTGCAGCTTATTTATCCGTCTGACGAAATCGTCAAGAATGCTGCGGTTTCCGGGATGGACGCCTACAAGGCGCTGTGCGCGGAAGCTGAAGCCGACTACGAAGGGTTCTGGGCCAAGCGTGCCCGTGAGCTGATCACCTGGAAGCAGCCCTTCACTCAAGTCCTGGATGAGTCCAACGCTCCGTTCTACAAGTGGTTTGCCGACGGCAAGCTCAACGTTTCGTACAACTGCCTCGACCGCCAGGTCGAAGCCGGCAAGGGCGACAAGGTCGCCATCGTCTTCGAAGCCGACAACGGCGAAGTGACCAAGGTCACCTACAAGGAACTGCTGGTCAAGGTCTGCAAGATGGCCAACCTGCTGAAGTCCAAGGGCGTCAAGAAGGGCGACCGCGTCGTCATCTACATGCCGATGACCATCGAAGGCATCGTCGCCATGCAGGCCTGTGCCCGTGTCGGCGCCATCCACTCCGTCGTCTTCGGCGGCTTCTCCGCCCAGTCGCTGCGCGACCGCATCAACGATGCCGGCGCCGTCATGCTGCTCACCTCCGACGGCCAGTTCCGCGGCGGCAAGGCCATTCCGCTCAAGCCGATCGCCGACGAAGCCTTCGGCATGGGCGGTTGCGAATCCGCCAAGAACGTCATCGTCTTCAAGCGCACCGGTGCCGACGTGGCCATGGTCGCCGGCCGCGACAGCTGGCTGCACGAAGAACTGGCCGGCCAGCCGGAAACCTGCGAGCCGGAATGGGTCGAAGCCGAACACCCGCTGTTCCTGCTCTACACCTCCGGTTCCACCGGCAAGCCGAAGGGTGTCCAGCACTCCACCGGCGGCTACCTGCTGCACGCCATCCTGACCATGAAGTACACCTTCGACATCAAGGATAGCGACACCTTCTGGTGTACGGCCGACATCGGCTGGGTCACCGGCCACACCTACATCACCTACGGCCCGCTGGCCTGTGGCGCCACCGAAGTCGTTTTCGAAGGCGTGCCGACCTACCCGGATGCCGGCCGCTTTTGGAAGATGATCCAAGACCACAAGGTCAACACCTTCTACACCGCGCCGACTGCCATCCGTTCGCTGATCAAGGCCGCCGAAAACACCCCGGCCGTGCATCCGAAGAACTACAACCTGTCGTCGCTGCGCATCCTTGGTTCGGTCGGCGAGCCGATCAACCCGGCCGCCTGGCAGTGGTACTACGACAATGTCGGCGGCGGCAAGTGCCCGATCGTCGATACCTTCTGGCAGACCGAAACCGGCGGCCACATGATCACCCCGCTGCCGGGCGCGACGCCGCTGGTGCCGGGTTCCTGCACGCTGCCGTTCCCGGGCATCCAGTTCGCCGTGGTCGACGAGACCGGCGCCGAACTGCCGTGGGGCCAGGGCGGCATCCTGGTGTGCAAGAAGCCGTGGCCGTCGATGATCCGCACCATCTGGGGCGATCCGGAGCGCTTCGTGAAGTCCTACTTCCCGGCCGACTTCCAGGGCAAGCTGTACCTGGCGGGCGACGGTGCCATCCGTGACGCCGAGACCGGCTACTTCACCATCACCGGCCGTATCGACGACGTGCTGAACGTTTCCGGCCACCGCATGGGCACCATGGAAATCGAGTCGGCGCTGGTCGCCAACCCGCTGGTTGCCGAAGCTGCCGTCGTCGGCCGCCCGGACGACCTGACCGGCGAGGCCATCGTCGCCTTCGTCGTGCTCAAGGGCCAGCGCCCGACCGATCCGGAAGCCGCCAAGAAGATGGTCAAGGAACTGTCCGACTGGGTGGGCAAGGAAATCGGTCCGATCGCCAAGCCGAAGGACATCCGTTTCGGCGACAACCTGCCGAAGACCCGCTCCGGCAAGATCATGCGCCGTCTGCTGCGTGGCCTGGCCAAGGGCGAGGAGCTGACGCAGGACACCTCGACGCTGGAAAATCCGGCGATCCTGGAGCAACTGAAGGGCTAAGGCGGTTGCGCCGGGTTTCGCCGCGAGGCAAAACCCGGTGCCCCCGAAGCACTTGCAGGGCTGAGTGGTACCCCAGATGCCGGCCTGGCCGGACTCCGGAAAAACAGGATGCACTCCGGGAACAGGGTTCCCGGTACAGATCAGGGAGCGGTGGCTTGCCCCGCCGCCTCTCAAGAAATAAGGGCAAGGAGGAGACAATGGTCGCCCACAAGGTGACCTCCCGTGTGGTCGCACCAGACTGCATGCCAACGACGACGGCTGGCACGCTTGCGTGCCAGCCGTTTTCCATTTTCCGGAGGGTTTCATGAAACGCGCTAGTCCGACCCGGCAACGGCTCGCGGCGCTTGGTCTGCTGGGCATCCCGCTGCTCACCTATCCGCTGGTCGCGTTGCCGGACGGCAACCTGGCGGGGATTCCGGCAAGCTACCTCTACCTGTTCGGCGTCTGGGCCGGGCTGATCGCACTGGCTGCGCTGGTCGCCGAACGACAGGGGAAGTAATTGCTGTCCGGCTGGTTCGTCGCCCTGCTATCCACCGGCTATCTCGCGCTGCTCTTCGCCGTCGCGCGCTTCGGCGACGCCCGGGCGGACAGCGGCCGGTCGATCATCACGGCCAACGTCTATGCCCTGTCGCTGGCGGTGTACTGCACCTCGTGGACCTTTTTCGGCAGCGTCGGCCGGGCGACATCCGGCGGCCTGTCGTTCCTGACCATTTATATCGGGCCGACGCTGATGCTGTTGTGCGTCGGGGTCATCGTCAAGATGATCCGCATCAGCAAGGCTTACCGCATCACCTCGATCGCCGACTTCATCGCCTCGCGCTACGGCAAGAGCCAGTTGCTGGCCGGCCTCGTCACCGTCATCGCGGTGATCGGCGTCGTGCCCTACATCGCCTTGCAACTCAAGGCCGTCGCCGCCAGCCTCGACGTGCTGTTCGCCGACTCCGGCCATGCCGAATTCTTCTGGGGGCTCGATTCGACCTTCCTGATTGCCGTCGTACTGGCCTTGTTCACCATCCTGTTCGGCACCCGCCATCTCGATGCCACCGAGCGCCACGAAGGCATGGTCGCGGCCATCGCCTTCGAGTCGGTGGTCAAGCTGCTGGCCTTCATCGCGGTCGGCCTGTTCGTCACCTACGGCATGTTCGGAGGCCTCTCCGACCTGTTCACGCGCGCTGCCGACAGTCCCGAGTTGGAGCGCCTGCTACGCCCCGACCCGGCCCGCTCGGGCACGTGGACGACGCTGGTGGTGCTGTCCGGGCTGGCCATCATCCTGTTGCCGCGGCAGTTCCAGATCATCGTCGTGGAGAACGTCGACGAGTCGCACCTGAAGCGCGCGGTCTGGCTGTTTCCGCTGTACCTACTGCTGATCAACATCTTCGTGCTGCCGCTGGCCATCGGCGGCCTGCTGCATTACGCGGGGCAGGGCATCAATCCGGATACCTTCGTGCTGACCCTGCCGCTTGCCCGCGGCGCCGAGGCGCTGGCGCTGCTGGCCTTCATCGGCGGCCTGTCGGCGGCGACCGGGATGGTCATCGTCGAGACCATCGCGCTGTCGACGATGGTCTGCAACGACCTGGCGATGCCGCTGCTGCTGCGCTCGGGCTGGCTGCAGGCGGCCCGCCGGCAGGACCTGTCGGGCCTGTTGATCGGCATCCGGCGCGCCGCAATCGCGCTGATCCTGCTGCTCGGCTACATCTATTTCCGTGCCGCCGGCGAAGCCTATGCGCTGGTCGGCATCGGGCTGATTTCCTTTTCCGCGGTCGCCCAGTTCGCGCCGGCGCTGTTCGGCGGCATGTACTGGAAGCAGGGCACGCGGGCCGGGGCGGTGGCTGGCCTGGTCGCTGGCTTCGCCGTCTGGCTCTATACGCTGTTGCTGCCGTCCTTCGCCAAGTCCGGCTGGATCGGCCAGGGCTTCGTCGAGCACGGGCTGCTCGGTTATGACTGGCTGAAGGCGCAGGCGCTGTTCGGCCTCTCCGGCATGGACGAGATTTCGCACTGCCTGTGGTGGAGCCTGCTGGCCAATGTCGCCTGCTACATCGCGGTGTCGCTGAACACCACGCCCGACGCCGTCGCTGCCAGCCAGGCCGACCGCTTCGTCGACATCTTCCGGCACGGCCGGCGCGATGCCGACGCCCGCCTGTGGCGCGGCAAGACTTCGCTGGGTGCCGTGGTCGAACTGCTCGAACGCTTTCTCGGTGCCGCCCGGGCCGGCCAGCAGCTGGCCGCCCATGCCCAGGCGCGCGGCCTTGTCGACTGGCGGGAACTGCCGGCCGACGCCGCCTTCGTCCATTTCGCCGAGGCCGAGCTGGCCGGCGCCATCGGTTCAGCCAGCGCCCGCGTGATGGTCGCTTCCGTGGTCCAGGAAGAGGATCTCGGCCTTGAGGAAGTTCTCGACATTCTCGACGAGGCGACCCAGGTGCGTGCCTACAGCCGCGAACTGGAAGCCAAGCAGCACCAGCTGGAGGCGGCCACGGCCGAGCTGCGTGCCGCCAACGACCGGCTGCGCGAACTGGACCTGATGAAGGACGACTTCATCTCGACCGTGACGCACGAGCTGCGCACGCCGCTGACCTCGATCCGCGCGCTGTCCGAGATGCTGCACGAGGATCCGCGCATCGAACTGGCCGACCGCAAGCGCTTCCTCGGCATCATCGTCAACGAAGCCGAGCGCCTGACCCGCCTGATCAATCAGATTCTCGACATGGCCAAGCTCGAATCCGGGCGCGCCGAGTGGACCACCGGCGACGTCGATATCGGCGAAGTGGTGCGCGAGGCGATGGATTCGCTGGGCCAGCTGTTCCGCGAAAAGGGCGTGACGCTCGACGGCGAACTGCCGGCTGCCGGGCCGGTCGTGCTGGCCGACCGCGACCGGCTGATGCAGGTGATGATCAACCTGCTCTCGAACGCCGTGAAGTTCGTGCCCGGCGAGCACGGCAAGGTCGGCGTCACGGTGACGACCGGTGCCGGTCTGGTGCGCGTGGTGGTAGCCGACAACGGTCCCGGCCTGACTCCGGAAGAGTGCAGCGTCATCTTCGAAAAATTCCGTCAGGGTGGCAACACGATGACCGGAAAGCCGCAGGGCACAGGGCTCGGGCTGCCGATCAGCCGGCAGATCGTCGAGTATTTTGGTGGTAACCTCTGGGCCGAAAGCCGGCCCGGCGAGGGGGCCAGGTTCATCTTCACGGTGCCCTTGCCGGCACCTGAAAAATAACAAGGGAGACTCAACTGATGGCTCGAAAGATTCTGATTGTCGATGACGAACCCAACATCGTCATCTCGCTCGAATTCCTGCTGAAGAAAGAGGGCTTCGAGATCGCCGTCGCCAACGACGGCGAGGAGGCGCTGGCCAAGGTGGCCGATTTCAATCCCGACCTGCTGCTGCTCGACGTGATGATGCCGAAAAAATCCGGTTTCGAAGTCTGCGAGGCGCTGCGCGCCGATCCCGCCCGCGCCGGCCTGCTGATCCTGATGCTGACCGCCAAGGGGCGCGACACCGAAGTGGCCAAGGGCCTGGCCATCGGCGCCGATGCCTACGTGACCAAGCCGTTCTCGACCAAGGACCTGGTCGCCAAGGTCAAGGATCTGCTCGGCGTCGCCTGACGCCGCGGCGGCGACCGCCGGCCGCCCGGCCGCCGCGTCGTCTTGTGCCGTTCTGATGGGATGAATGCCATGAAGGCAAAGTACCGTTTCCTGCTGGCCATTGTCGTGCTCGGGCTGTTGATGACCGGGCCGTTCGTCGTCACCTCGCTGCTCGTCTGGCTGGACATGCAGGAAGCCGAGCGGACGATGCTGACCGAACTGCTGCTGTCGCGCCTGCCGGTCGGCACGATGATGACGCTGTTCGGTTTCGTGATCGGCGTCGGCGTGCTGCACCGGCTGTTCAAGCAGTATGTCGAGGGCCTCTTGCGGATGGCCGAGACGCTGCGCCTGATGCTCAGCGCCAACCGCAATTTCCGCGTCAGCATCGAGGGGCCGCCGGAAGTCCAGCAGCTGGCCAGCGCCGCCAACGACCTGGCGGCGCAGCGCGACGTGCTGATGGACGACGTCGATGCCCAGATCGCCCGGGCCAAGGCCTCGGTCGAGGAGGAGAAGAACCGCCTCGCGGCGCTGATGTCGGAACTGGCCCAGGCCGTCGTCGTGTGCAATCTCGACGGCCGCATCCTGCTCTACAACAACCGCGCCCGCCTGCAGTTCAAGGCCCTGGCCCAGGGCCCGACCTCGGTCTCCGGCGGGGCGCTGATCGGGCTCGGCCGCTCGATCCATTCGATCCTCGAAAAGAGCCAGGTCGAGCACGCCCTGGAAGTCATCCGCCAGCGCCTGGCAGCCGGCAAGACGGCCATTTCCAACTTCATCACCACGACGCGCAGCGGCCAGTTGCTGCGCGTGCAGATGGTGCCGGTGCTGGCGTCGGCCGGCGAGGGCGACCCAGCCATGTCCGGCTACGTGCTGACGGTCGAGAACATCACCCGCAGCCTGGAGCAGGAGGCGCGCCGCGACCAGGTGCTGCATTCGCTGACCGAAGGCAGCCGGTCGGCGCTCGGCAACATCCGCGCCGCGGTCGGCAACCTGGTCGATTACCCGGACATGGAAGGCGAGCTGCGCGAGCGCTTCCTCGGCGTCGTCGCCGACGAGGCGGCCAAGATGAGCCAGCGCCTCGACCAGACGATGGCCGATTTTTCCGATTCGATGAAGACCCGCTGGCCATTGGAAGACGTGCTCGGCATCGACCTGATCGCCGCCGCCCAGCGGCGCATCGACGACAAGCTGAAACTGGCGACCAAGACCGAGGAGCTGGACGATGCGCTGTGGGTCAAGGCCGACAGCTTCTCGCTGGTGTTCGCCCTGGTTTTCCTGGCGAGCAAGCTGCAGGACCACTACGAGCCGCGCGAACTGCGCTTCCGCCTGACCTCCGAAGGCAAGCTGG
>DASUZG010000502.1:0-2614 GCA_036376995.1 Azonexus sp.
CTCGGCATCCGCCAGGGCGCCGTGGCGCTGACCAAATCCGACCTGGGCTCGCCGGCCCGCCTCGCAGAAGCGACCGCGGAAATCGCCGAGCTGCTGGCCGGCACCGCGCTGGCCGGGGCGCCGGTGTTCCCGGTGGCGGCGACAACCGGCCGCGGCAGCGCCGAACTGCGCGCCCATCTCGAAGTGGCCGCCGCCGACTGCGCCCGGCGGCCGGCCGCCGGCGGCTTTCGCCTGGCCATCGACCGCTGCTTCACGCTGTCCGGCGCCGGCACCGTGGTCACCGGCACCGCCTTTGCCGGCACGGTGGCGGTCGGCGACCAGCTGCTGCTGACCCCGCCCGGCCGCCCGGTGCGCGTGCGCAGCCTGCGCGTGCAGGATGCGCCGGCCGAAGCCGGCCAGGCCGGGCAGCGCATCGCGCTGGCGCTGGCCGGCGTCGAGAAGGCGGACGTGGCGCGCGGCCAGTGGCTGGTGACGCCGGCCCTGCACGCGCCGGTGCGCCGCTTCGACGCCCGCCTGCGCGTGCTGGCCGGCCAGCCGGCCTTGAAACACTGGGCGCCAGTGCACCTGCACCTGGGCGCCGAGGATGTGCCGGCCCGCGTCGGCCTGCTCGGCAGCGACCAGTTGGAACCGGGCACGGAAGGCTGGGCGCAGCTGCTGCTCGAACGCGACATCGGCGCCTTGGCCGGCGACCGCTTCATCCTGCGCGATGCCGGCGCCCGCCATACCGTCGGCGGCGGCGTCGTGCTCGACATCTTCCCGCCGCAGCGCCGCAAACGCAGCCCGGAGCGCCTGGCGCTGCTCACCGCACTCGCCGATCCCGACCCGGCACCGGCCTTGCGTCTCGCCGCCGAACAGCAGCCGGCCGGCGTCGCGCTGGCGCCCTACGCCCGCAACCGCAATCTCGACGCGGACACGCTCGCCGCGCTGTGCCGGCAACTCGAGCTGACCGTGGTCGGCGACACCGCCTTCGCCCCGGCCCGCTGGGCGGAACTGGGCGAGCGGCTGCTCGCCGCGCTCGCCGCCGAGCACGAGCGCGCCCCCGATCTGACCGGCGTCGAACGCGACCGCCTGCGCCGGCTGACCCTGCCGACCCTGGCGCGCCCGGCCTTCGATGCGCTGCTGGCGCCGCTGCTGGCTGACGGCCGCATCGCCCAGACCCATGCCTGGCTGCACCTGCCCGGCCATCGCGTCGAGCTGGCGGCGGCCGACCGCGACCTGTGGCTGACCCTGAAACCGCTGCTCGATGCCGCCCCTTACGCGCCGCCGCGCGTGCGCGACGTGGCCCGCGCCACGGGCTTGGCCGAGGACACGGTACGCGCGCTGTTCAAGCGCATCGCCCGCCACGGCGACGCCTGGCCGGTGGCGCACGACCATTACTTCACCGCCGCCGCCGTGGCCGACCTCGCCCGCCATGTCGCCGAACTCAACATGGAGGCCGGCTGCGCCCGCGCGGCGCCCTTGCGCGACCGCATCGGCGGCGGGCGCAAGGTGGCCATCCACATCCTCGAATTCTTCGACCGCATCGGCTACACTCGCCGCGTGCGCGACACCCACGTGTTGCGCGGCACGCCGGAGCAATTCGGTTCATGAACAACGGAAGGAATCGTTCCCCGGTGGGGCGGACGGTCTTCAAAATCGTCAGGGCCTGTCAGACAGGCTTGGGTAGGTTCGACTCCTGCTTCCTTCCGCCAGCTTGCCGCGCCTGCCCATCAGGCCCCTCGACCCCATGAGCGCAGCCGCCCCCCGCCTCAAAGCCGTTCTGCGCGCCACCGTGCTGGCGCTCTCGGCCCTCATTCCGGCAGTGGTCGGCGGCTACGGCTTCGTCCATCGAGACCGCCTCTTCCCCGAGCACCATACGGTCGTCGTCTATGGCCGCGAGAGTTGCAGCATCACCCGCTCGGTGCGCGAGGGCCTGCACGAGCGCAACATCCCCTATCTCTTCGCCGACATCGACATCCCGGCCATCGACGACGAACTGCGCTATAAGCTCGGCCCCCGCTTCCGGGAGCCGACCTACACCCTGCCGGTGGTGCACGTCGCCGGCCAGGTGCTGCTGACGCCGACCGCCGAGCGCATCGCGCAGGCGCTGGCGCGGGTGCCGCCGGCGTCGCCCCGCGACTATTCCACCTTCCTCAACGGCGCCGACCCGGTGCCGCACTACTGATTCGCGCAACGCCATGGCCCATACCCCGTTCTCCGGCTCCATTCCCGACGACCGCCTGTACTGCCCGGCCCACGACATGTGGGTGCAGGAAATCGGCAATGGCGAAGTGCTGATCGGCGCCACCGCCTTCGGCATTTTCCTGGCCGGCGAGATCATCGCCTTCACCAGCAAGCCGACCGGCGCCACGGTGGACATCGGGCGCGGCATGGGCACCGTCGAGTGCCGCAAGACGGTGCTCGCGGTGCATGCGCCCGTTTCCTTCGTGCTGCTCGAAGGTAACGAGGCGGCCGAGGAGCGGCCGCGCCGGCTCAATGTCGAGCCGTATAGCGCCGGCTGGATGGCGCGCGGCCGGCCGACCCGCTGGGCCGAGGAACGCCCGACGCTGGTCGATGCCGCCACCTACCGCCAACACATCCTACTTCTGGAGCCGGAGGCCCGCTTTGTCTGAGC
>DASUZG010000503.1:0-11656 GCA_036376995.1 Azonexus sp.
TGAGCGCTCAGTTCGGCGGGCGGATTTTCGCCGCCCAGCCGAGCGCGGCTAGTTGCGCGTCGAGATGCCGGCCGGGCTCGATGCCGAGCCTGGCCAGCTTGGTCGAGGCCGCGGCCAGGTCGCGCACTTCGGCCGCCTGGATGGCGCCGAGCAGCTCGCCCAGCGGGCCGGCATGCTCGGTCAGCGCGGCGGCGACTTCGGGCGCCAGCGGCAACTGGTGCATGATTTCCGGCATCGACATGTGCAGCAGCACGTTGAGCAGCGAGAACGAGCCGACCATGAAGGCCGCGTCTTCGAGGTTGTCCAGGGCCGGGCGCGACTTCAGCTGCGGCGCCAGGTTTTCCAGCAGGTGGCCGCGGGCCGCCGCCTTCTGCAAGAGCGGGTTGGGCTGGTGGCCGTTGTTCGGGTCGGCATAGACCAGCAACTGCAGCCAGCGCTGCAACTGGCGCCGGCCGAGCAGGTTGATGGCCTGGGAAAAGCTGGTGATCGGCTTGGGCGGGGCCATGGCTGCCGAATTGACCAGGCGCAGCAGGCTGTAGGAAAGCTTCGATTCCTGGCGGAAGACGCTTTCGAGCGCAGCCGTGTCGGCGTCCTCGGCGATCAGGCCGAGCAGTTCGAGCAGCTTGATCCGCGTGGTGTCGGCGCGGTTCGGCGCGGTGCCGCGGGCGAGCAGGAATTCGCCGGTCGACAGCGTGCAGGCGTTGTCGAGGAACCATTGCCGGTCGGCATGGCTATGGACGTCGGTGGCCACCAGCGTGCTGCGGGTGGACAGGCCGTGCAGCTTGAACGGCGGCTGGCTGCGGGCCAGGCTGGCGGTCAGCAGCAGGTAATTCCAGGCACCGGTGGCCGGCAGCGGGACTTCGGCGGCAGTCGTCAGCCCGACGTCGCACTGGGCCTTGCGCAATTCCGCTTCCCGGGCAGCCAGTGCGGCGGCCTCGGCCGTCGCCGGACGGGCGGGAAAGACGAAGACGGCCCGCTTGTCGAGGCGGGCCGGCGGATACGGGGCGGCCGTAACGGGCAGCAGCCAGGGGTGGCGCTGGTCGAAGTCGGCGACCAGCGGCGATTCGGTCAGCTGTTTCAGGGTGATGTCGCCGGCGGTGCCGGTGAGTTCTGCGCGGTAACCCGACCACGAATCATCCACACCGAGCAGCGGATGGATGAACAGAAAATCGGAGGGGGCCATGTCTTGCTTTCTCGAACGGATCGGGCGATGTTAGCAAAATCGGCTGCCGGCCGTCTTGCGGCTGGCGCAGATTTTCGTGCTCCGGGGGCGGGCGGCGGGATGCCATCGGCCAACAAAGGCCCGCTGACGCCACTGACCTTTGGGGTAAAATACCCGCCGATCCAGAATACGAGCCGTCCATGAAAACAAGTTTCCTCGACTTCGAGCAGTCCATCGCCGACCTCGAAGCCAGAATCGAAGAGCTGCGCTTTGTCCAGGATGATTCCGCCGTCGATATCTCGGAAGAGATCGGCCGCCTGGAAAAGAAAAGCGCGCAGTTGACCAAGGATATCTACGCCAAGCTGTCGCCGTGGCAGATCTCGCAGGTCGCCCGGCATCCGCAGCGGCCTTACACGCTCGACTACGTGCAGCACATCTTCACCGATTTCGAGGAACTGCACGGTGACCGCGCCTTTGCCGACGACCATGCGATCGTCGGCGGGCTGGCCCGCTTCAACGGCCAGCCGGTGATGGTGATCGGCCACCAGAAGGGCCGCGACACCAAGGAAAAGATTTACCGCAACTTCGGCATGCCGCGCCCCGAAGGCTATCGCAAGGCCCTGCGCCTGATGAAGCTGGCCGAGAAGTTCGGCCTGCCGGTGATGACCTTCGTCGACACACCGGGTGCCTATCCCGGCATCGATGCCGAGGAACGCGGCCAGTCCGAAGCCATTGGCCGCAACCTGTACGTGATGGCCGAGCTCAAGGTGCCGGTGATCGTCACCATCATCGGCGAAGGCGGCTCCGGCGGCGCGCTGGCCATCGCCGTCGGCGACACCGTGCAGATGCTGCAGTACTCGACCTATTCGGTCATTTCGCCGGAAGGCTGCGCCTCGATCCTATGGAAGAGCGCCGAGAAGGCGCCGGAAGCCGCCGAGACCATGGGCATTACCGCGCAGCGCCTGAAGACGCTGGGCCTGATCGACCGCATCGTCAATGAGCCGACCGGCGGCGCCCACCGCGACCACGCGGCGATGGCGCAAAACCTGAAGAAGGCGTTGCAGGAAGCGCTCAAGCAGTTGTCCGCGCTGAGTACCGAGGAATTGCTGGCAACGCGCTACGAGCGGCTGATGAGCTATGGCCGCTTCAAGGAACAGGCCGCCGCCTGACCTGCCGGCGCGGGTCGGCGCCTTCGTCGCCGCCCGCCTGGCGCCGCACGAACGGCTGTACGTCGGCCTCTCCGGTGGCTGCGATTCGGTCGTCCTGGCGCATCTGCTGAGCCGCCTGGGACTGGCCGGCCGGCTCGGCGCCATCCATGTCCATCACGGGCTGTCGCCCAATGCCGATGCATGGGCCGATTTTTGCGCCGACTATTGCCGGGCGCTCGACATTCCCTTGCAGATCCGCCGCGTCACGGTGGCGATGGGCACCGGTTGCGGCCTCGAAGCTGCCGCCCGACAGGCCCGCTACGCGGCCTTCGCCGACATTCCGGCCGACTGCCTGATGCTGGCCCAGCACCGCGGCGACCAGGCGGAAACCCTGCTGCTCAATCTGCTGCGCGGAGCCGGCGTGACGGGCACGGCGGCGATGCCGGTCGAGCGCTGCAGCGGAAGGCTGCGCCTGTTGCGCCCGCTGCTCGGCGAGACGCGGGCCGCCATCGAAGCCTACGCCCGAGCCCAGGACCTGATCTGGGTCACCGACGAAAGCAATGCCGATACGGCGCTCGGCCGTAATTTCCTTCGCCACGAGGCATTGCCGGTGATCAGCCGGCATTTCCCGGCGGCCGAGGCGGCGCTGGCGCAGGCCGCTGCCAATTTCGCCGAGGCGGCAGAATTGCTCGACGAACTGGCGGCACTCGACTGGGCGCAGGCGGCCGACGGCGAGACTGCCCGGCTGCCGGCATTGCGTGCGCTGAGTCCGGCCCGGCTGAAGAATCTGCTGCGCTTTCGCTTGCGTGCCCTGGGTTGGCGGATGCCGGTCGCTGCCCGGCTCGACGAGTTCGCCCGCCAGTTGCAGCAGGCCGGCCCGGACCGCCATCCCGAGTTGCCGCTCGAAGAGGGGCGGATGCGCGCGGCCCACGGCCACCTGCACTGGCTGCCCCATCCATAACAAACTGTTGCCGGGCGCCTTTCCGCAGCGATTGGCGTTCAGTTACAATCGTTGGATTATTTTTCAGATGAACAGGCCATGATTACCGGATCCATTGTCGCCATCGTCACGCCCATGCACGAGGATGGCAGCCTCGATTTGACTTCCCTGCGCAACCTGGTCGATTTCCACGTCCGCGAAGGCACCGATGCGATCGTGGTCGTCGGTACCACCGGGGAGTCGCCGACGGTCGACGTCGAGGAACATTGCCAGCTGATTCAGGCCACCGTCGACCACGCCGCCGGCCGCATTCCCGTGATCGCCGGCACCGGTGCCAACTCGACGGCGGAAGCCATCGAACTCACCGGTTTCGCCAAGAAGGCCGGCGCCGACATGGCACTGTCGGTGGTTCCCTATTACAACAAGCCGACCCAGGAAGGCCTCTACCGTCACTTCAAGGCCATCGCCGAAGCGGTCGAACTGCCGGTGCTGCTCTATAACGTGCCCGGTCGCACCGTGGCCGACATGAGCAACGACACCATCCTGCGCCTGGCCCAGGTGCCTGGCATCGTCGGCGTCAAGGATGCGACCGGCAACCTTGACCGCGCCTGTGATCTAATCACCCGGGCACCGAAGGATTTCGCGCTGTACAGCGGTGACGACATGACCTGCTTCGCCTCGATCCTGCTCGGCTTCCACGGCAACATTTCGGTGACCGCCAACGTCGCCCCGCGCCTGATGCACGAGATGTGCGTCGCGGCCGCTGCCGGCGATGTCGCCAAGGCCCGGGAAATCCACTTCAAGCTGCTCGGCCTGCATCGCGACCTGTTCTGCGAAGCCAACCCGATCCCGGTCAAGTGGGCCGTCAGCCAGCTGGGCCTGATGCCCGGCGGCATCCGCCTGCCGCTGACTCCCCTCTCCGAATCCGGCCAGGCCCGCGTGCTGGCCGCCCTGCGCCAGGCCGGCCTGATCGCCTGAAAGAATAGAGAATCATGAATCGCAAGCTTTCCGGCTTCAGCCTCACCCTCATCGCCATCGCTCTGGCGGGCTGCGGCATTCTTCCCGACTCGCGCAAGATCGACTATCGCTCGGCCAGCAAGACGCCGACCCTGGAAGTGCCGCCCGACCTGTCGCAGCTCGCGCCCGATGACCGCTATGTCGTGCCCGATGTCGGCGGCAAGGGTACGGCCACCTTCTCCGGCTACAGCGCCGAGCGCACGCCGGCCGCCCAGGCCCGCAACAGCACCCTGCTGCCGGAAGTCGACAAGGTCCGCGTCGAGCGCTCCGGCAGCCAGCGCTGGCTGGTCGCCGCCCTGCCGGCTGACGGGCTGTGGGATACGGTCAAGGATTTCTGGCAGGAAACCGGCTTCATCATCAACATCGAGCGCCGCGAAGCCGGCGTGATGGAAACCGACTGGGCCGAGAACCGGGCCAAGATCGGCGACGATTTCATCCGCCGCACCTTTGGCAAGCTGCTGGACAGCATCTATTCGACCGGCGAGCGCGACAAGTTCCGCACCCGCTTCGAGCCGGGGGCGCAGCCGGGGACGACCGACATCTTCATCAGCCACCGGGCGATGGAGGAGGTGTATACCTCGGCGGCCAAGGATGAGACCCGCTGGCAGCCGAAAGCGGCCGATCCGGAACTGGAAGCCGAAATGCTGCGCCGCCTGATGGTCCGCCTGGGGGCGGAAGAGAAGCGGGCCGAAGCGCAGATCGCCAACGCCAAGGTGGAGCCGCGTGCGCGCCTGGCCCGGGCCAACGACGGTGCCGGCACGCTCGAACTCGACGAGCGTTTTGACCGTGCCTGGCGGCGTGTCGGCCTGGCCCTGGATCGGGTCGGCTTTACCGTCGAGGATCGGGACCGTTCTCGCGGCCTGTATTTTGTCCGCTATGTCGATCCGGATGCCAACAATCGCAAGAAGAACGATGGCTGGTTGTCCAAGCTGGCTTTCTGGAGCGCGACCGATCCGGTGGTGGCGAAGGTCCAGTATCGCATCCACGTCGGCGATGCCGGGGCGCAGAGCAAGGTCCAGGTGCTGAGCACCGAAGGCGGGGCCGATCGTTCCGAGACCGCCAAGAAGATTCTCGCGCTGCTGCTCGAACAGTTGCAGTGACCGGAGGCGTGCAGGAAGCGGCAACGCTTCCTGCGGCAGTACCAAAACAAAAAACGGGGCCGCGGCCCCGTTTTTTTTGCAGTGCGCGGAAGCTTACTTCTTGGCTTCTTCGGCCGGCTTGGCGGCAGCGTCAGCAGCCGGGGCGGCCGGAGCGGCGCCTTCGGCCGGCTTGGCGGCGTCAGCAGCCGGAGCGGCAGCCGGGGCTTCAGCCGGCTTTGCAGCTTCAGCGGCCGGGGCAGCAGCCGGAGCCGGAGCGGCGGCCGGAGCGGCGACTTGCGGTTCTTCCTTCTTGCCGCAAGCGGTCAGAGCAACGGCAACCAGGGCGGCAACGAGAATAGACTTGTTCATGGGTAATATCCTTATCGACTAGAAGCTAGAGCAACTAAAATTTTTGTTAGACCAGAGCCTGCCTGATCAGCGCGGAATTATAACAAAATCCGCGCCGTCAAGTGTCCAATTGCTGCGTTGCCGCATGGCGTTTGAATGTCATAACCCGAGCGCTGTGGCCGTCACCGGCTCACCGCCTTCCGCCCAGATCTCGTCGAAGCGCGCGAGATAGGGGCGCAGTTCGTCGGCTTCGTCGATCAGCAATTTGCTGCGCGCCTGGTCCCGATCAAAGCGGATCAGGGCGTGCCGGTCATCGACGATCAGCATGCCGTCGCGCAGGTGAGCCAGGTGTTCCGGCGTTTGCCGGGCGGCGGCGCGGTGGCTGAAGACGGTCAGCAGCCGGAGCAGTCCCGGTTCGTGCTGGCGCAAGGGGGCGGCATTGCGTACCGCGATGCGCAGGGCCAAGCCTTGGCCGCGCTTCAGAAGGTGCTGCAGCGTGTCCAGGCGGGCAGCCGAGCCCAGGCCGAGGGCAGCAAGATCCTCGTCGTAGATCGAGATGCTTTCGCCGGCCAGCCCCAGCAGTCGCTCCGTGGCTGCCTGGTAGTCGCTCCAGGAGGTGATCAGTTCGCGCGCCATGGTGCTCAGTTTAACTGATTGATAAAATTCGCGCTTTTTTCCGGAGTGGATCGTGCCGATCGGAATCATCGAGTCGCTGGATCATGAGGCGAGGGGCATTGCCCGCCAGGAGGGCAAGACGATTTTCGTCGATGGCGCATTGCCCGGCGAGACGGTCGAATACGCCAGTTTCCGGAGAAAGCCGAATTACGAACTGGCGCATCTGGTTGCCGTGCAACGGGCCTCGGTTGCACGGGTCGAACCGCGCTGCCCGCATTACGGCATCTGTGGCGGTTGTGCCATGCAGCACATGGATCCGGCGGCCCAGGTAGCCGCCAAGCAGCGGGTGCTGGAGGACAGCCTGTGGCATGTCGGGCGGGTTCGTCCGGAGACCATTCTGCCGCCGATCCATGGTTCGCCCTGGGGCTACCGGCACCGCGCCCGCCTCGGCGTGCGCCGGATCGAGAAGAAGGGCGGCATGCTGATCGGCTTCCACGAATGGCGCAGCAGCTATATCGCCGATATCCGCAGCTGCCAGATCCTGCCGCCGCATGTCTCGGATCTGCTGCTGCCGATGCGCGAACTGTTTGCCGCGCTGTCGATCAGCGAACGCCTGCCACAGGTCGAGATCGCCGTCGGCGAAGCCTGCACCGCCGTGGTGCTGCGTATCCTGCAGCCGCTCACCCGGCGCGACGAGAACCTGGTGCGGCAATTCGCCGAGCGCCACGAAATCGTCATCTACCTGCAGCCCAAGGGGCCGGACAGTGCCTATCGCTTTCATCCGCCAGCCGGCCCCGGCCTGAGCTATTCGTTGCCGGAATTCGGGCTGGAACTGGAGTTCCGGCCGACCGACTTTACCCAGGTCAACCACGCCGTCAACCGGGTGCTGGTCCGGCGCGCCTTGCGCTTGCTCGATCCGCAGCCGGGTGAGCGGATCGCCGACATGTTCTGCGGTCTGGGCAACTTCACGCTGCCGATCGCCCGTTCCGGCGCCAAGGTGGTCGGCATCGAGGGCAGCGAAGGCTTGGTCCGCCGCGGGCGCGAGGCGGCGGCGGCAAACGGATTGGCGGACAATGTCGAATTCGGGGTGGCCAACCTGTTCGAGTGCAGCGAAGCATCGCTGGCGGCGCTCGGGCATTTCGACAAGATGCTGGTCGATCCGCCGCGCGAAGGGGCGATCGAGCTCGCCAAGGCGCTCGGCAACGATGCGCCGCGGCGCATCGTTTACGTGTCCTGCAACCCGGCCACCCTGGCCCGCGACGCGGCGGTGCTGGTCTCGGTCAAGGGCTATCGCTTCCGGGCGGCCGGCGCGGTGAACATGTTCCCGCATACGGCTCACGTCGAGTCGGTCGCACTGTTCGAGCGGCCATGAAAAAAGGCGGCCGCGGCCGCCTTTTTTTGTCAGCGAATCCTGGCTTCAGTCGCGTTCGCCGGTGAAGGCCATGATCAGGTTCAGCAGGCTGACGAACACGTTGTAGATGTCGAGGTAGACCGCCAGCGTCGCGCTGACGTAGTTGGTCTCGCCGCCCTGCACGATCTGGCTCAGGTCATACAGGATGTAGGCCGAGAAGATCATCACCGCCGCCGCCGAAATGGCCAGCGACAGCGCCGGAATCTGCAGGAAGATGTTGGCGACGACGGCCAGCAGCACCACGATCATGCCGACGAACAGGAATTTGCCCATGTTGCTGAAGTCGCGCTTGCTGACGCTGGCGATGGTGGCCATCGTGAAGAAGACGGCACCGGTGCCGCCGGCCGCCAAGGTAATCATCGAGGCACCATTGGAGAAGCCCAGCGCAACCTGCAGGATGCGCGACAGCATCAGGCCCATGAAGAAGGTGAAGCCGAGCAGCAGGGCTACGCCGAGGCCACTGTTCTTGTGGCGTTCGATGCCGTACATGAAGCCCCAGGCAATGCCGAGGAACAGCATGAAGGCGATGAACGGGCTACCGGCCAGGAAGCTGAACTGCATCTGGATGCCGACCATGGCGCCAATGACCGTCGGCACCATGCTCAGCGCCAGCAACATGTAGGTGTTGCGCAGGACGCGGTTCTGCTGCAAGGCCAGTCCGGCGGTACCCAGGTTGGATCGTTCGAGCTGCGTGTTCATGCGGGGTATTCCCTTCAGGTTGTTTTCTCAGGCCGTAAGACTAACGGAGGGCGGCAAAAGTTTCAATTAATCCCCAGTAAAACAGTCGGTTAATGCTGCGGGGCTTTGTGTTATGATCCGCGCCTCCCCGGGGCTGTGGCAGAGCGGTTGAATGCACCGGTCTTGAAAACCGGCGTGCCGAAAGGCATCGTGAGTTCGAATCTCACCGGCCCCGCCAGCGGCGCTACAGTTGCAGAAAGTCCCCGACCTCGCTGTCGCGGGCCATCGTGTCGGCATAGCCGAGATCGATCAGCGCTTGCGTATAGGGCTTTTCGAACAGCAGGTAGCTGGTCAGCGCGCCGCCGTTCCGATTCATCGCCCCGACGCCCCGGAGTACGACCTTGACCGCCCACGGCAGGGCGTCCGCGTGTTCGGCGGCGATGCGGTCGAGCGGTTCCGACGGGGCGATCACCAGCGTCTTGATCGGCCGCAGCGGAATTCCGGCCTGGGCCAGCAGTTCCGGCGGAATTGCCGACAGGGTCTGGTTGATGCGCTGCATCCGCTCGATGTCGACCGCCAGGCTGTCGAGGAAGATGCTCGACAGGGCGTGGCCGGCAATCTGCGCCAGCGACGGATGGCAGTCCACCAGGCGACGCTCGGCGTGCTCGTTCTTCCGGTTGCCGCCGACGATCAACACCCGTTCAGCGCCGAGGTGGATGGCCGGCGAGATCGGTGCCAGCTGGCGCATCGAACCGTCGCCAAAGAACTCGCGGTGAATGCGGGTGGCCGGAAAGACAAAGGGAATGGCGCTGGAGGCCAGCAGATGATCGACGCCGATCTGCGCCCGGATGCCCAGGCGATGGACGCGACGCCACGGCTGCGCATCGGGGTGAGCCTGGAAGAAGCTCAGGTTTTCGCCAGATTCGTAACCCGACGCGGAGATGCTGACGGCGTGCAGGACCCCCTTGGCAATCGAACGTTCGATGCCTTTGAAATCCAGGTGGCGGGTCAGCAGGGCGCGCAGCGGGGCATTGTCGAGCAGCGAGATGGGCGGGTTGCGGAACAGCCAGCCGAGGGCCAGCATGGAAATCCAGCGGGCCCCGGACAGGCCGATGCCGAGTGCGTCGGCGCGGTAGATGTCGGCGGCCCGCATGTTGCGCCAGACACCGGCCAGGATCGCCACGGCCTTGCCGAAATTGTCGGCCAGGCAGGCGATGCTGGCGGCGTTGATGGCGCCGGCCGAGGTGCCGCAGAGAATCGGGAACGGGTTGTGGTGGCGGTGGTTGCCCAGCTTGGCGACCGCCAGCAGGACGCCGACCTGGTAGGCGGCGCGAGCGCCGCCGCCGGTCAGGATCAGGCCGGTGCGTGGCGATCCCCGGGGTGCTGCTGCCTGCGTGGTGCCCGGCCGGTCCGGCCCTGGCGGTCGATGCACGGTCACTTCCCCCTCCTGCTGGCATCCTCGGCGATGCCAATGCCCTGTTCAGGTGAGTATAGGGAGAACTGCCGGCAGGCTCAATCCAGTCGGGCGCGCAGGGCGTCGGCCCAGCAATTGGGCGTTTCGTAGAGACGGACGCGTTCGAGCTGCAGGTGGTTGCCGTAGGTGTCGCGATAGACCGTGTCGAGGCGTTCGAACGCGATGCGGGCGAGATTTTCGGCGGTCGGCACGCGATCGAGGACAACCGTCTTGTGGCCGGGCAGGCTGCCGAGAAAATCGACGATGGCCGTATCGCCGGCGAAGGCCAGGAAGGCATGGTCCCACTCGTCGACCAGATGCTGCTTGGCCAGGTGCTTGACCTGCGAGAAGTCCATCACCATGCCGTTGGCGGCGTCGCCGGCCTTGTCGATGACGCTGCCAGACAGCGTGATTTCGATCGCGTAGCGGTGCCCGTGCAGGTGGCGGCACTGGCTCTTGTGGTCGGGGATGCGGTGCCCGGCATCGAATTCGAGGCGGCGGGTGATGTACATGGCGGAAAGGCTCGACAAGGCGGTCGCGGATTATACAATGGGCCATGCTCACCACCGATGACCACCGCCGCGACAGTGCCGGCCTGCTTTACGTTTATCCCGTTGTGTCGCGCCGGGCCGGTGGCGTGTCGATCGGCATCAATCTGAACGCCAACAACGCCTGCAACTGGGCCTGCGTCTATTGCCAGGTCGACAACCTGCAGCGTGGCGGCCCGCCGCCGATCGACCTCGAGCGCCTGGAGCGCGAGTTGGCGGCCTTCCTCGACGATGCCCTCCATGGCGACTTCATGGCGCGCGAAGTGCCGCCGGAAGCGCGGCAGCTGATGGACGTGGCCTTCTCCGGCAATGGCGAGCCGACCAGCGCTGCCGAGTTTGCCGCGGCGGTCGATTGCGTCGGCCGGGTGCTGGCGCGTTTCGGGCTGCGCGGCAAGCTGATGCTCCGCCTCATCACCAACGGCAGCCTGTTGCACCGGCCGGACGTGGCCGCCGGCATTGGCCGTCTCGGCGAACTGGGCGGCGAAGTCTGGTTCAAGCTCGACCGGGCGCAGCCTGCGGCGATGGCCGAAATCAACGGCGTGCCGCTGCTGCCGGCGAAGGTGGCGGCCAATCTCGCCCGTTGCGCAGCCCTGGCGCCGACCTGGGTGCAGACCTGCTGGTTTGCGCTCGACGGCCAGGCGCCGGACGCGGCGGCGCGGGCCGCCTACTGCGCCTTGCTGGCGCCGCTGGCCGGGCAACTGGCCGGCATCCACCTGTACGGGCTGGCGCGCCCGTCGCTGCAGCCGGTTACCGGCCGCCTGGGGCGTTTGCCGGCAGCGGCGCTGGCCGAATTTGCCGGCGAAATACAAGAAAAAACGGGCATCCGGGTACTCGTTTCCCCCTGATGCCCGTGGCTGAAGCCGTGCGGCCCGGCGGGGCCGCGATGCTCAGGCGACTTTCTTGGAACGGCTGCGCGCCGACTTCTTCAGCGACTTGAACAGCTCCGGCTCCTGCGTCTTCAGGTATTCCATGACTTCCCAGTCCTCGCGCTTGATCGACTTGATGTCGATCTGCTCGACGTGGACGAGGCGCAGCAGTTCGCGCACCGGCTTCGGCATGTTGCGGCCGCTTTCGTAACGGGAGCCGCCGCTCTGCGTGACGCCGAGGGTGGACCAGAATTGTTGCTGGTTGAGGCCGAGCTTGCGACGGATTTCGCGAGCGTCGATTTTTTCGATGGTTTTGACCGTGGACATTATTCAATCTCCATACGCTAGCGTTATCAAAGTACCCAAGCATCCTAGCGATGTATGACTTAGG
>DASUZG010000504.1:0-8186 GCA_036376995.1 Azonexus sp.
GTGCGGTTCGATCAGGGTGTTGCCGAGCTGGATGTCGAATTTGTCGTAGTTGATGTCATGCAGGAACATGTTCATCCGCGCCAGGTTGTACGTGGTGTGGTTGATTTCCTGCCCGTAAAAGCCGTCTTCGATGATGTGGTCGTCAAACTGCTTTTTCGCTTGCAGCAACAGCGAGCCGGAGCCGCAAGCCGGGTCGTAGATCTTGTTGACGCTGGTCTGCTTGTGCATGGCCAATTGCGCGATCAGCTTCGAGACGTTTTGCGGAGTGAAGAACTCGCCCCCTGATTTGCCGGCGTTGGCGGCGTAGTTGGAGATGAGGAATTCATAGGCATCGCCGAACAGGTCGATGTGGCTGGCATCGAAGTGGCCAAAATCCAGGTCGGCTACGCCTTTGAGCACGGCGACCAGGCGGGTGTTCTTGTCCTTGACGGTATTGCCGAGGCGGTTGCTGGTGGTATCGAAATCGGCAAACAGACCTTTGATGTCCCGCTCCGACGGGTAGCCGTTGGCCGATGCTTCGATGGCGGCAAAGATGGCGGCGAGGTCGGTATTCAGGCTTTCGTTGGCATTGGCGCTGGCGACGACCTTGCTGAACAGCTGGCTGGGGTAGATGAAATAGCCCTTGGTCTTGACGGCGTCGTCCTTGATCTCCGGAGTGATGACGCTGTCCGGTAGTTCGGCGTAATTGACGCTCTCGTCACCGGCTTCGATGTAGCTGACGAAATTTTCGCTGATGAAGCGGTAGAACAGGGCTCCGAGCACGTATTGCTTGAAATCCCAGCCGTCTACGGCCCCCCGAACTTCGTTGGCGATTTGCCAGATGCGGCGTTGCAATTCGGCACGTTGTTGGGCGCTGGTCATGGTGCTGTTCCTGTTTCGATGAGGCTCATGGGGTCATTCCATCGCGGGTGGAAGTGACTTTAATTGGGGCGCATGTGGCTGCGCGCAGACGGCGCACGGAATCCGTGATTTTACGTGCAAGCTGCGATTTGAGGCGGTGGCGGCCGGGTAATTAGACGCTCGGTCAGCTTTCGCCTGAACCGCTCCGTCCCGGCAAATGAGCGTGTCCGGAATTTTCTGTAAAGAAGCCATTTCGAGTCATATAGAGGGAAGAGCGCTTTGGCCGAACACCAGTGGGATGCGGCTCCAAAAAGTAGTGCTTGTAAAAAGCGTACAAACTGCTCATGGCATTGGGATCGTGCCTGCCTACTAACGGCATACACATCCTCAGCCGTACTGAAAGAGTCGCTTCGCGAACTGCGCGCCGGGAGCAGGGCGCCGGTCGCAGTTCGGATCACCGGCATCACCGCGGGGAAGAAAAACGAGTGCTAGAATCCGCCGCCATGCGTCGCCTGATTGCCGTATTCCTGCTGTTCCTGCTGCCGCTCCAGTTCTCCTGGGGGGTGGCGGCGACCTATTGCCAGCACGAGACGGTCCCCAACGCCCAGCATTTCGGCCACCATGCGCATCAGCATGCCGATGAAGCTGACCAGGCCGGCGACACCCAGCTTCCCGGCGCGATCGATAACGATTGTGGCTTCTGCCATGCCGGCTGCCTTGCCGCTCTCGTCGATCTGGGCGTTCAGGCTGTCGCGCTGCCGGCCGAAGCGTTTGCCGGCGGGCTCTCGGCGCCGTCTGCCTCGCCTCCCGTGGCCCAACCCGAAAGGCCCAACTGGCGCGTCCTCGCCTGACCGGCGAGGCGACGCGCGTTCCTCTTTCGCCTCTGTGCCGTCCGGATAGTCCGGGCGGACGAGCGCACCGCACCTCGCCGTTTCTCCCGCACGCCCTGCGTGCCCTGTATCGATCCTGGAGAAGCGGATGTATCGCAATCAAAACAATCCTTTTCGGCGGCTGGCTGCTGCCGTAGCACTGGTCAGCCTCGCCGCCGGCAATGCCTTGGCCCAGCCGGCCGCGGGCGAACCGGCGCCGGCCTCGTTGGCCCAGGCCTTCGCCGCCGCCTGGGCGCGGCAACCTGAAGCGCAGTCGCTGGCTACCCGCCGCGAAGCGATGGGTGCCCGCCGGCAGGCCGCCGACAGCTGGTTGGCCGAGCCGCCGTCGTTGGAACTCTCCGGCAAGAGCGACCGCATGGGCGGCAACGACGGCAATCGCGAATACGTCGCCGGTCTCGCGCTGCCACTGTGGTTGCCCGGCGAACGGGCGCACAGCGGCGCACTGGCCGACGCCGAGATAAAGGCCAATCAGAGCCGCGCCAATGCTGCCCAGCTGCGCACCGCCGCCGCGGTGCGCGAAGCCTGGTGGAACTGGCAGCGGGCACGCGGCGAGCAGGTGCTGGCCGACGCGCGCGTCGCCGCCAGCCGCCGCCTGGCCGACGACGTGGCCCGCCGCGTCAAGGCCGGCGATCTCTCGCGGGCCGACCGCCATCAGGCCGATGGCGCGCTGGCCGGTGCCGAAGTCGCCCAGGCCGAAACGGCGGCCATGCTGGCAACCGCGACGCAGCAGTTGCGCGCCGTCGTCGGTCGCCTGCCGGATGCGCACGGCGGCGAAGCAGCTGAGCCGATGCCGGCGATTCCCGCCGACTTCGCGACGCCCGCCGCGACGCATCCGGCAGTGGCCGAACTGGCTGACCGCACCGAAGTCGCCCGCCGCGCTGCCGATCTCGCCGGCGTGCAGAGCCGCGCCAATCCCGAGCTGACGCTGCTCGCTTCGCGCGAGCGCAGCGCTTTCGGCGAATCCTGGGGTGATGCGCTGACTGTCGGCGTGCGTATTCCGCTGGGCTCGACCAGCCGCCACCGTGCCAAGCTCGGCCAGGCGCGCGCCGAGGCGATCGAAAGCGAAGGCCAGCTGCAGCTGGAGCGCGAACGTCTGGCCGCCGACCTCGATACCGCCAAGTCGCGTGTCGAGGCGGCGCGCATGCAGCTTGCCGCCGCCGAGAAACGTGCCCAACTGGCTGCCGAGTCGCGCGGCTTCTTCGACAAATCCTTCCGTTTCGGCGAAACCGATCTGCCGACGCGGCTGCGCATCGAGCTGGAGGCGGTCGAGGCCGAGCGCCAGGCGGCGCGCGTACGCATCGACCACGCTGCCGCCGTTTCTGCCTTGCGCCAGGCCTTGGGCCTGCTCCCCGAATAATTCCAAGGAATTCCCGATGAAACTGTCCCATTCCCTTCTTGCGCTGTCCTGCATGGTCGCTACTGTGCCGACGGCATGGGCCGGCGCCGGCCACGACCATGGCGATGCGCCGCCGGCAGCGGCCGAGCAGGCCTTGCCGCGCGTCACCGCCACTACTGAAACCTTCGAGCTGGTTGGCCGCCTGCACGCCGACGAACTGTCGATCCTCATCGACCGCTCGGCCACTAACGAACCGGTGCTTGGCGCCGAGCTGACCGTCGAGTTCAATGGCCGCAGCGTCGTCGCGCCTTTCCACGCCGACCATGGCGACTATTCGCTGAGCGATTCGCAAATCCTCGCGCAACTGCGCCAGCCGGGCAGCAAGGCACTGGTGTTCACGCTGATTGCCGGCGAAGACAGCGACCTGCTGACTGGCGAGCTCGATGTGCACGATGCCCACGAGACCGCCGCGCTGCCGAGCCGCCCGGCCTGGCATGTCTATTCATTCGGCGGCGCCGCGGGGTTGCTCGCCGCGTTCGCCGTCGTCCATCGTCGAACCGCCCGCAATCCGCGCAGCGGAGGTGCTGCATGAACCGCCCGTTCCTGAGCGCACTGAGCCTCTGTTTCGCCGTCGCCGCAATGCCGGCCTGGGCCGCCGACGAGCACGGCCACGACCACGGCGATGCGCCGCCGGTGGCCAGCGCCAACAGCCCGAAGCGCCTGCCCGACGGCAGCGTCTTCCTGCCCAAGCCGGCGCAGCGCCAGATCGGCGTGCGCACCGAACCGGTCGTTGCCGGCGAGCTGTCGCGCGGCATCGAGCTCAACGGCAAGGTGGCGATGGACCCGAATGCCGGCGGCAAGGTGCAGGCGATGGTCGCCGGCCGCGTCACCGCCGGCCCGAAAGGCCTGCCGTTGCCGGGCCAGGCGGTGCAGAAGGGCGAAGTGCTGGCGCACGTGACGCCGGAAGTCGGCGGCAGCAACCGGTCGCTCGCCGAAAGCCGCCTCGCCCGCCTGCGCGAATTGGCCGACACCGTGTCGCGCAAGGCCATCGAGGAAGCCGAGGCCGCCGTCGCCAACGAGCAGTTGCGCTCGCCGGTCAGCGGCGTCGTCGCTGCGGCCAACGTCGTCGCCGGCCAGGTGGTGGAGGCGCGCGAAACGCTGTTCGAAATCGTCGATCCGCGCCGCCTCCTGGTCGAGGCGCTAGCCTACGACGCGCTGGCCGCCGCCGACATCGCCGGCGCCACGCTCGCCGTCGGCGAGCAACGGGTGCCGCTGCGTCTGGTTGGTGCCTCGCGCATCCTGCGCGAGCAGGCGCTGCCGCTCGTCTTCCGCGCCGAGGGCGAGGCGCTGTCGGCCTTCGCCGTCGGCCAGCCGGTCAAGGTTTTCGTCGCCACGCGCAAAACCGTCAGCGGCTTTCGCGTGCCGGCCGGCGCGCTGCTGAAGAACCCGTCCAACCAGACCATCGTCTGGGTCAAGACGGCGCCCGAGCAGTTCGTGCCGCGCGTGGTCAGCGTCGAGCCGCTCGATGGCGCCAGCGTTGCCGTCACGGCCGGGCTCACCGCCGGCGACCGCATCGCGGTGCGTGGCGCGACGCTGATCAACCAGGTCCGCTAAGGAGCCACGCATGTTCAAGTGGCTCCTCGACAACAGCCTCGCCAACCGGCTGCTGGTGATCATCGCCAGCCTGGTGCTGATGGCCTATGGGGCGTTCACGCTGTCGCGAACGCCGGTGGACGTTTTCCCCGACCTCAACAAGCCAACCGTCACGATCATGACCGAGGCCGGCGGCATGGCCGCCGAAGAAGTCGAGCAACTGATCACCTTCCCGCTCGAAACGACGATGAACGGCCTGCCCGGCGTCGAGAGCGTGCGCTCGACCTCCAGCGCCGGCCTGTCCTTCATTTATGTCGCCTTCGACTGGTCGACCGAGATTTTCCGCGCCCGGCAGATGGTCGCCGAACGCCTCTCGGCCATGGAAGAAGGCCTGCCGGCCGGCGCCGTGCCGCGCATGGGTCCGGTCAGCTCGATCATGGGCGAGATCATGCAAGTGGCGATCCCGATCGACACCGCCAGGATTTCGCCCATGCAGGTGCGCGAATACGCCGACTGGGTGCTGCGCCCGCGCCTGGTGGCGGTGCCCGGCGTCGCCCAGGTGATCCCGATCGGCGGCGAGGTGCGCCAGTTCCAGGTGCAGCCGGATACGGTGCGCATGGCCGAGCTGGGCATCACGCACGAGCAGCTGGAAAGCGCGTTGAAGGGCTACGCGGCGAACACCTCCGGCGGCTTTCTCGAACTCAACGGCCGTGAATACCTGATTCGCCACCTTGGTCGCACCTCGCTCCTCGACGACCTGAAGCACTTGGCGCTGACGGCGAAGAATGGCCAGCCGATCCTGCTGCGCCAGATTGCCGACGTCAGCTTCGCGCCGGCCATCCGCCGCGGCGACGCCGGCTTCGAAGGCAAGCCGGCGGTGATTCTCGGTATCCAGAAGCAGCCGACGGCCGACACCATCCATCTGACGCGCAGCATCGAAACGGCGCTCGGCGACCTCAAGAAGTCGCTGCCGGCCGGCATGGAGGCTCCGCAGGTGACGTTCCGCCAGGCGAGCTTCATCGAGGCTTCGATCTCGACGCTGCAAGGCAAGCTGATCGGCGCCTCGCTCTTCGTCGCGGTGATCCTGTTCTTCTTCCTCGGCACGCTGCGGCCGACGGTGATCGCGCTGACCGCGATCCCGGTGTCGATCTTCGCCTCCGCGCTGGTCTTCAAGCACTACGGGCTGTCGATCAACACGATGACCCTGGGCGGCCTGGCCATCGCCATCGGCGGCCTGGTCGACGATGCCGTGGTCGGCGTCGAGAACGTATTGCGCCGGCTGAAGGAGGAACGCGCCCGGCACCCCGAACACCGCCTGCACCCGATCGAACTGGTCGGCCGGGCGACGCTGGAAGTGCGCTCGGCGATCCTCTACGCGACGGTGATCATCGTCCTCGTCTTCCTGCCGCTGTTCGCGCTGCCGGGCATGGAAGGCCGGCTGTTCGTGCCGCTCGGCATCGCCTTCATCGTCTCGACGCTGGCTTCGCTGCTGGTTTCGGTGACGGTGACGCCGGTGCTCTCCTTCTACCTGCTGCCGGGCATGAAGTCGCTCGACCACGGCGACACCAAGGTGCTCGCCTGGCTCAAGGCGCATTACCGCAACGGCCTGCAGGCGGTGCTGGCGCGCCCACGCGCCGCGGTCGCCGCCGGGGCGCTGGCCGTGCTGGTCGCCGCCGCCAGCGTGCCCTTTTTCCCGAAGACCTTCCTGCCACCGTTCAACGAAGGCACGCTGCTCGTTGGCCTGCGCCTCAATCCCGGTGTGACGCTGGCCGAAAGCGCGGCGCTGGCGCAGCAGGCCGAAGTGCTGATCGGCCAGGTGCCGGAAGTGGTGCACGTCGGCCGGCGCAGCGGTCGCGCCGAGCTCGACGAACATGCCGAGGGCGTGCACGTCAGCGAGCTCGACGTCGGCCTGAAGCCGGCCGGCGAACTGACGCGTTCGATGGACGAAATCTCGGCCGACATCCGCGCCCGGCTCGTCAACCTGCCGGCGGCCATCGCCATCGGCCAGCCGATCTCGCACCGCATCGACCACATGCTTTCCGGCGTGCGCTCGCAGATTGCCATCAAGCTCTTCGGCGACGATCTCGACACGCTGCGTGGCCAGGCCGATGCGCTGCGCGGCAAGCTCGCGGCGATTCCCGGACTGGCCGACCTGGAGATCGAGAAGCAGGTGCTGGCGCCGCAGATCAAGGTGCGCATCGACTACGCCGCGGCGACGCAGTACGGCGTGCCGGCGCCGCAGATCCTGGCGACGCTGCAAAGCCTGGTCGAAGGCGAGAAGGTAGCGCAGATCGTCGAGGGCGGCCGGCGCTTCGCGCTGGTCGTGCGCCTGCCGGAAGCGGCGCGTTCGCTCGACGGCCTCGGCCGGATCCTGATCGAGACGCCGAACGGCCGCGTGCCGCTGTCGCGCCTGGCCAGCATCGAGGATAGCGACGGCCCGAACCAGATCAGCCGCGACGACGGCAAGCGGCGCATCGTGCTCTCGGCCAACGCCCAGGGCCGCGCGCTGTCCGAAGTGGTCGAGGATATCCGCCGCGTCGTCGGCGAGGCGAAACTGCCGGAAGGCTACTTCGTTACCCTTGGCGGCCAGTTCCAGGCGCAGGAAGAAGCGTCGCGCCTGGTCGGCCTGCTCTCGGTGGTGTCCCTGGTGCTGATGTTCGTTGTGCTGTTCTCGCGCTACAAGTCGGTGCCGCTGTCGCTCCTGATCATGGCCAATATCCCGCTGGCCCTGGTCGGCGCCGTGCTCGGCCTGTGGCTGTCGGGGCAGCCGATGTCGGTCGCGGCGCTGGTCGGCTTCATCACGCTGGCCGGCATCTCGGTGCGCAACGGCATCCTCAAGGTCAGCCACTACTTGAACCTGATGCGCCTGGAAGGCGAAGCCTTTCACCACAAGATGATCGTGCGCGGTTCGCTCGAACGCCTGTCGCCGGTGCTGATGACCGCGCTGGTCACCGCCTTCGCGCTGGCGCCGCTGCTCTTCGAAGCCGAGCGGCCGGGCACCGAGATCCTGCATCCGGTGGCCGTCGTCATCTTCTCCGGCCTGATCAGCTCGACCCTGCTCGACACCTTCCTGACGCCGGCGATGTTCTGGCTGTTCGGCAAAAAGGATGCCGAACGCCTGGTCGACGACCGCGACGCCGGTGCCCTGTAACTGCCCACCACTCATTCCCTCGATGAAAGGAAGGACCATGCTCAAGCAATCCGTTTCCGCCCTGTTCGCCGCGCTGGCGATCTGCTCGGCCGGCGCTGCGCTGGCTGGCGGCGACCATCACCACGACCACCACAAACCGATGTACGGCGGCATCGTCCAGCCCGGCAAGGAAGTCGATTTCGAGCTGGTGGTCAGGCCCGAACTGCTGCAGCTCTACCTCAGCGACCACGGCAAGCCGCGCGGCGTGGCCGGCGTCAGCGCCAAGGTGACGCTGCTCAACGGCAAGGAGAAACAGGAAGTGGCGCTGACCGAAGCCGGCGACCGCCTGGAAGCCAAGGGCACCTTCCCGATCAGCGCCGGCACCAAGGCGCTAGCC
>DASUZG010000505.1:0-3587 GCA_036376995.1 Azonexus sp.
CGACGCTGTTGTCGAGACTCGGTTCGCGACCGAGCACGTCCAGCATCTGCAGCGCGTAGTTTTCCCAGTCGGTGGCGCAGTGCAGGTAGCCGCCGGGTTTCAGGCGCGAGGCGAGCAGCGCGACGAAGGGCGGCTGGATCAGCCGGCGCTTCTTGTGCCGCGTCTTGTGCCAGGGATCGGGGAAGAAGATGTGGATGCCGTCCAGCGAAGCTTCCGGCAGCATGTCGCGGACCACTTCGACGGCATCGTGGTTGCCGATGCGCAGGTTGCTCAGGTTCTTCTCGGCGATTAGCTTGCACAGCGCGCCGACGCCCGGCACATGCACTTCCAGGCCGAAATAGTCGTTCTCGGGATGGGCCTCGGCGATGCGCGCCGTCGTCTCGCCCATGCCGCAGCCGATTTCGAGGATTTTCGGCGCCACGCGGCCGAACTCGGCGGCCAGGTCGATGTTTTCCGGCCGGTAGGCGATGCCGATCTTCGGCAGCATCGTCTCGTAGTAGCGCTGCTGCGCTTCCGACATGCGGCCGGCACGGCGCACGAAGCTCTTGATGTGGCCGTGGCGGCCGGCGATGTATTCGCCCTCTTCGCCTTCGACGGCCGGGTGGATCAACGGGGCGCCGCTCATGAGCCGATCAGCCCGGCAGTCGGCGACGACGGGTCGGCCGAGTAGAGTTTGCGCGGCATGCGCCCGGCGAGGAAAGCCTCGCGCCCGGCCTCGACGCCCTTCTTCATGGCACTGGCCATCAGCACCGGATCCTTGGCGTGGGCGATGGCGGTATTCATCAGCACGCCGTCGCAGCCGAGTTCCATGGCGATGGTCGCGTCCGACGCGGTGCCGACGCCGGCGTCCACAATCACCGGCACCTTGGCGTTGTCGATGATCAGGCGCAGGTTCCACGGGTTCAGAATGCCCATGCCGGAGCCGATCAGGGACGCCAGCGGCATCACCGCGACGCAGCCGATGTCTTCGAGCATCTTGGCCTGGATCGGGTCGTCCGAGCAGTACACCATCACTTCGAAGCCTTCCTTGACCAGGGTTTCGGAAGCTTTCAGGGTTTCCGGCATGTTCGGGAACAGGCTCGTCGGGTCGCCGAGGACTTCGAGCTTGCACAGCGGATGCCCGTCGAGCAGCTCGCGTGCCAGGCGCAGCGTGCGCACCGCGTCGTCGGCGGTATAGCAGCCGGCGGTATTGGGCAGGATAGTGAAGCGCGACGGCGGAATGGCGTCGAGCAGGTTGGGCTGGCTCGCATCCTGGCCGATGTTGGTGCGGCGGATGGCGACGGTGACGATCTCGGCGCCGGAAGCGTCGATCGCCGCGCGCGTCTCGGCGAAATCCTTGTACTTGCCGGTCCCGACCAGCAGGCGGGAACGATACGCCTTGCCGGCGATGGTCAGTTGATGCATGGAATGTGCTCCGGTTCAGCCGCCGCCGACGGCGACGACGATTTCGAGTTGGTCGCCGGTGGCGAGCTGCGTGGTCGCATGCTGGCTTTTCGGGACGATTTCGCCGTTGCGTTCGACGGCGATGCGCTTGCCGGCATAGCCAAGCTGGTCGATCAGGCCGGTCACCGTCAGCGCGGCAGGAAATTGGCGGGTTTCGCCATTGATCTTGAGATCTAGCATCGGACTATTTTAACAAGCCGCGCGGCTTGCGCGGGGCGCCGCTAAAGAGGCGGTCGTAAAGCCAGTTGGGCAGCAGCCGCAAGAGCTTGGCGACGACGCCCATCGGCCAGGGAATGACCGTGTAGCTGACGCCGCGTTCGATGGCCGCGGCAAAACGCGCGGCCGCCTGGTCCGCCGGCAGCAGGAAGGGCATCCGGTACGGGTTGATCTCGGTCATCGGCGTCGCGATGTAGCCCGGGGCGATGGTCACCACCTTGATGTTGCCGGGCCGCATTTCCAGCCGCAGGCTTTCGAGGTAGGCGATGGCCGCGGCCTTCGAAGCCGAATAGGCTTCCGCCCCCGGCAGGCCGCGGATGCCGGCGACCGAGGCGATGCCGACCAGACGCCTGCTGCCGCCCGCCGCCTGCATGGCCGGGATGAAGGGCGCGAAGGTGGCAGCCATGCCGTACACGTTGATGTCCATGATGCGGCGGAACACCGCCAGGTCTTCCTCATGCTCGGTCAGCGTGCCGGCCGAGACGCCGGCATTGGCAATCACAATGTCCGGGGCGCCGAAGCGGGCGATGAAATCGGCCGCCGCGTCGTGCAGCGCCGGCGCGTCGGCGACATCGAGCGCATAGCAGGCGTGGCCGCCGCCCAGGCGCGCGTTGAGTGCCGCCAGCTGTTCGCCGCGCCGGGCGGCGAGGCCGAGCCTTGCGCCTTTTGCCGCGTACCAAACGGCGAGCGCCTCGCCGATACCCGACGAGGCGCCCGTGATGAAGACCTTGACCGTCAATTACTTCTTGCCGGCCTTCTCGCCCCGCGCCTTGACGATCAGCTTGTCGGCATTGCCCAGTATCTCGTTGAAGTTCTGCCCGGCGACCATGTACTTGCCATCGACGGCCAGCGCCGGCACGCCCTGGACCTTGTAGGCCTGGGCCAGCTGGTCGCCGCGGCGGACCTTGCTGTTGACGCCGAAGGAATTGAAGGCCTCGGCGAACTTCTTCTGGTCGACGCCGTTCTTGGCCACCCACTCGAGGATGGCGCGCTCTTCGAACAGATTGACGCGCTGGCCGTGCACCGCGCGGAACACTTCGCCGTCGAGGCGGGCCAGGTCGCCGGTGATTTCCAGCGTGTAGTAGAGCTTGGCGATGTTGGCCCAGGCGGCGCGGCCGAAGGTGATCGGCACCTTCTTGACGACGACGTCGGCCTCCTGCTTGGCAACCCACGGCGTCAGCAGCGGGTGCAGGTCGGCGCAGTGCGGGCAGCCGTAGCTGAAGAATTCGAGCACTTCGACCTTGGTCGGGTTCTCGGTCGGCTGCACCGGGGAAATCGGGAAGTAGTCCTTGCCGGCAGTCTGGGCCACGGCCGGGGCGGCGATGGCGACAGCGGCGGCGGCCCCGACCAGGGCGCTGACGAAACGACGACGGTCAAATTTCATGCATGACTCCTTATTTGGCTAGCTGGGCTTCGATGCCGGATTTGGCAAGTTCGGCGCGAACTTTGTTCAGTTCGTCGATCTTGGTGAAGGGGCCGACGCGGACGCGATACAGCGTGCGGTCCTGGATCATCACCTGCTGGACCACGGCCTCGACACCCATGAAGGCCAGCTTGGCCTTCTGGTTGTCGGCGTCCTGCGCCGTGCTGAAGGAACCGGCCTGGAGGAACAGCGGCACCTTGCTCTCCTTGGGCTCTTCCTTCTTCTCGTCCTTTTTCTCTTCCTTCTTCTCGTCCTTCTTGGCCTCGGCCGGGCGGCCGGCCGGGTCGGGCACGGCGTCGGTCTTGCCGGGCAGCGCCAGCGGTTCGCCCTTGCTGTTGGCCGCCGCGTCGGCGCGGGTCGGCGTCTGCACCTGCTTGTTGAAGGGCAGCGGCGTACTGTTCAGGTAGAAGACCACGCCGGCGGCGATGGCGACAGCGGCGGCGGCCCCGACCAGGGCGCTGACGAAACGACGACGGTCAAATTTCATGCATGACTCCTTATTTGG
>DASUZG010000506.1:0-5714 GCA_036376995.1 Azonexus sp.
GGTGCTGGCCACGCTGGCGGCGGCCGAGGTGCCGTCGTCGCGCGTCTATTCGGTGGTGGACATGTTCGCCGATCCGCAATTCATCGCCCGGCAGATGTTCGAGACGGCGAAATTGCCGGACGGCCAGGACTTCCGCCTGCCGGGCATCGTGCCCAAGCTGTCGGCGACGCCGGGAGAGACGCGCTGGATCGGACCGGCGCTGGGGAAACATACCGACGAGGTGCTGGCGGCACTCGGTTATGCGCCGGCAGCGATTGCCGGGCTGCGCGCGGCGGGCGCCGTCTAGCGGCGCCGGGCGGCCACCGTCGGGCGACGGCGGCCGCGGGCCGGGTCAGATGCGGAACCGGCCGATCATCGTCTTCAGGCTGTTGGCGATGTTTTCCAACTGATGCGCGGCCACGGCCGTGCCGCGGATGGTGGTCGTGGTGTCCTCGACCATGTTGGCGATCTGCTCGACGCGCTGCGCGATCGAGGTGCTGGCGGCGCTCTGCTCGCGGGTCGCGTCGGCCACTTCGCCGACCCGGACCAGCGTGCGGCGGGCCCCGTCCTCGATGGCCTGCAGCGACTCCGAGGCCGAGGTGGCGAGGCTGACGCCTTCCTGCACTTCCGGCAGGGCGGCGTTGATCGCCTCGACGGCGCCGGTGGTGTCGCCCTGGATACCGAGGATCATCGTCTCGATCTCGGTGGTTGCGCCGGAGGTCCGTTCGGCCAGCTTGCGCACCTCGTCGGCGACGACCGCGAAGCCGCGACCCTGCTCGCCGGCCCGTGCCGCCTCGATGGCGGCATTGAGCGCCAGCAGGTTGGTCTGGCCGGCAATGTCCTTGATCACGTTGGCGATCGACGACACCTGCTTGGCCCGCTCTTCGAGGGCCAGGATCAGTTCGGAGGCGCCGGACACCGTCGACGAGATCTTCTCGATCGCCTGCGCCGCCTGCTGCACCCGCTGCGCGCCCTGGCCGGACAGTTCGACGGCCGTCTGCGAATCCTGCGAGGTATCGCCGGCGCTTTCCGAGATGTGGGTGGAGCTGACCGTCAGCTGCTCGATCGCCGCAGCCATCGCCGAGGTCGCATCGGTCTGCTGTTCGGCGGCCCGGGCCACGTCCTCGGAGGCGCGGGCGATCTGCTCGGCGTTGCTGACCAGGCGGTTGGCATCGTTGTTGATCTCGCTGACCATCTGGCGCAGCGAGGCGACCATGCCGTCCAGCGTGTGCAGCATGCTGCCGGCCGGCGCGTTGTTGACGCTGGCCGTCAGGTCGCCGTCGGCCACCCGCTGCATGACCTCGGCAGCCAGTTGCGGCTCGCCGCCGAGCTGGCGGAGCACGCTGCGGCTGACCTGCCAGCCGATCAGGCTGAGCAGTGCCAGCAGGACCACGGAAATGCCGCCGAGCAGCAGCGCCGCCTTGCGGAATTCGGTCTCGACGTCGTCGATGTAGATGCCGGTGCCGATCACCCAGTTCCACGGCGCGAACAGCGTGGCGTAGCCCAGCTTGGGTTCGGCCTTCTGCTGCCCGGCGCGCGGAAACCAGTAATCGACGAAGCCGCCACCGGCCTTGCCCGCCGCGATCAGTTCGCGGATCAGGTATTTGCCGTTGGTGTCCTGCAGGTCGATCTTCGACTGGCCTTCGGTGGCCGGGTTACCGCCGTGCAGGACATAGACGCCGCTGGTGTCGAAACCGAAGAAGTAGTCGTCCTTGCCGTAGCGCACGCCGCGCAGGCTGGCGCGCGCCGCGACTTTGGCCTCGTCCTCGGACATCTTGCCGCTGCTGGCCAGCTGGTGATGATATTTGACGATGCCGAGGGCCGTGTCGACTAGGTCGCGCGTCTTTTCCTTGCGGTCCTCGAGCATTTCGTCCTTGAGCTGGAACAGCGCCGTCAGGCACAGCACGATCAGCCCGAGCAGCGTCAGTCCGACCAGCATTTGCATGCGCGTCGATACGCGCCACGAAGATAATCCACCCATGTGTCTGATTCTCCCGGAAGTCTTGTCTAGGAATTATGTAGTAATCAGTTCATTGTCATATCCGCTGGGGCGGAGTCGAACGTGAACAGCTTGCAATTCATAAGTTTAATCGAGACGAAAGCGAACCGGTAACACTGTTTCCCGTGGCGCGTCGGCCGGTAATGAGCGCAAGGCCCGCACCGCCTGCAGCGCGGCCTCGTCGAGCAGGCGGTGGCCGCTGCTGCGCTCCACCCGCGCCGCCGCCACGCTGCCATCGGGGGCCAGTACCAGCAGGACCAGGACTTCGCCTTCGAGGCCGCGGACGATCGCTTCGGCCGGATAGAATTCGCCGCGGCGCAACTGCTGGCTGAACTGGCGCGCGATTTCCTGTTGCCAGCTGCGGGCGGCGCCCGGCTTGGCGGCTGGCGCCTTGGCCGGCGCCGGTTGCGCCGCTGCCGGCGGCGGGCTGGCCGGCGCGGCGGGTTCGGGCAACGTCAGCGGCGGCGTCGCGGCCGCTGGCGGCGGGCGCAGTTGCGCCTGCAGCGGCGGCGGCCCCGGCGGCGGGCTGGCGGCCGGTTGCAGCAATTCGGGCAGGGCCGGCAGCAGATGGGCCAGCAGCGACAGGATCAGCGCAAGCGCCAGCCGGTAATCGGTCCGTGTCATGAGAAAATGCGCGCTGGCCTGAAGGATGGAATGTCGATGAAAGCAAGTGGGAAGCGGTCGGCCGGCAGCCGGCTGGCGACAATGATAATCGCGATGGCGCTGGTTTGGCCGGCTGCCGCCGGCGCCGAGCCGGCACTGCCGACGCCGCTCGCCTTCGTCACTGCGATGGAACTCGGCGATCTCGAGCGGGCGGGCGCCTGGCTCGATGCCGGCCTGCCGCCGGATTTCATGGGCAGCCGGATCGGTAGCGGACTGATGATCGGGGCCTGGGAAGGCAAGCTCGACCTGATGCGCCTGTTCATCTCGCGCGGCGCCGATATCAACCTGGCCAATGCCAACGGCGAGACGGCGCTGGTGCTGGCCGCCTGGCGCGGCAACCTGGAGGTGGTGCAGTGGCTCATCGAGCGCGGTGCCCGCCTCAATCCGCCGACCCGCCAGTGGGCGCCGCTGCACTATGCGGTGCTGGCCGGCCACGAGCCGGTGGTCGATTACCTGCTCGCCCAGGGAGCCGACATCGATGCGCTCAGCACCAACGGCTCCAGCGCGCTGATGCTGGCCGTCTACGAAGGGCGCCAGGGCTTGGCGAAGAAACTGCTGGAAAAAGGTGCCGACCGGACGCCGAAGAACGACTGGGGCGATGGCGCGCTGGAATGGGCGATGCGTAACAACAACCTGAACATCGCCCGGATGCTGACCAATCCCGAGGAATTCAACATCGCGGTGAGCCAGCCGCGCGAAAAGTGGGGGACGCCGACCCGTTCGCTGGCCATGTCGGAAGAGTTGAAGGCGCTGCTGGCCATGCGCGAGACGCTGGCGGCGCGCCAGCTGTCGACGGCCAGCATCGACCAGCGGATCGCCACCGAGCGGGCCCGCCTGGTGCGCGGTCAACTCGACCGGCAGACGCCGGCCGAGCAGGCGACGCTGCTGGAAATCAGCGCCAGCCGCCAGCCGGGACGGGCGCAGTCGATGCGCATCGTGCCCGACAACGGGGGGCGGCCGGCTGCCGCCGCCCGGGCGAAGGGGCCGGCGAAAAAGGCGCGGAACAGCCGCTGACCGGCCGGATGCCGATTGCAAAGGGCGCCGGCCTGATGCAGACTTGATCGACGATTCTTTGGAGAGGTGGGCATGCTTTACGTGGCGCGAGACAGCAACGGGGTGGTGTGCGAATTGCATCCGATGCCGTTGGGCAAAGCCCAGGAAGGCCTGCCGGCCGACAACCCGGAAGTCCTGCAGTTCATCCATGCGCGCTGGCGCCAGCATGAACTGTCGGAACTCGACCGCGATTTCGTGCGCGCCATCGAGGATACGATCGAACTGCTGATCGCCAAGGAAATCATCCTGTTTACCGACCTGCCGCCGCGGGTCCAGGAAAAGCTGCTGCGGCGCAAGGAAATCCGCGGCCAGACCCACTACGCCGGCAACTTCGGCAGCGGCGCCGACAGCGACATCATCCCGCTCTGAACGAGCGGCGGGCCGGTACCGCCTCCTAGCCGAGCGTCATCACCGCCTTGACCAGTTCGGCCAGGGTGCGCACGCCCATCTTTTCCATGACCCGGGCGCGGTGGGCTTCGACCGTCTTCATGCTGATGTCCAGGGTGTCGGCGATCTGCTTGTTGAGCTTGCCGGCGACGACCAGGTCCATGACTTCGCGCTCGCGCTGGGTCAGCAGTTCGAGGCGGTTGGCGATGGCGCCATCGCGCTCGCGGCGGGCGGCGATCTGATTGTCCAGTTCGAGGGCGCGTTCGATGCGCGACAGCAGGTCGGCGTCGTGGAACGGCTTTTCGATGAAATCGCAGGCCCCGCGCTGCAGGGCGCCGACGGCCATGGGCACATCGCCGTGGCCGGTGACGAAGATGATCGGCAGGCAGGAGCCGAGGACGTCGAGCTTTTCGTGCAATTCGAGGCCGCTCATTTCCGGCATGCGCACGTCGAGCACCAGGCAGCCGCGCATCTCCCGCGTCCACGCGGCCAGGTAGCTTTCGCCGGAGTCGAAGCAGGCCACCCGGTAGCCTTCGCCTTCGAGCAGCCAGGTCATCGAGTCGCGCATGGCTTCGTCGTCATCGACGACGAAAATGGTTTGCGTCGGATCACTCATCGCTGTCCTCTATCGGAACGGTGAAACGGAACACGGTGCCGCCTTCCCGCCGCGCCTCGGCCCACAGCCGGCCCTGGTGGAACTCGATGATCGAGCGGCAGATCGGCAGGCCGATGCCCATGCCCTCGGGCTTGGTGGTGTAAAACGGGGCGAATATCCTGTCCATGTCTTCTTCGTTGAGGCCGTGACCCTGGTCGATGACCGATACCTCGAGCATGCGCTCGTCGACCACTTCGGCCTGGATGGTCAGCCGGCGGCGCTCGAAGGGTACATCGTTCATCGCCTCGATGCCATTCTTGATCAGGTTGAGCAGCACCTGTTCGATCATGATGCGGTCGACGACGATGTTCGGCAGGCGCTCCGGCAGGTCCACCGCGATCTGCGTGCCGGTGCGCTTGGCTTCGATGTCGGCGAAGGCGCGCGCCTCGTCGACCAGTTCGTGCAGCGCGATCGGCCAGCGCACCGGGTCGCTCTTCTTCACCATGTCGCGCATCCGGCGGATGATCTTGCCGGCCCGTTCGGCCTGTTCGGAAGCCTTCTGCATCGCCGCCAGCAGGTCGTCCATCCGGTAATTGCCGCCCTGCATGCGCTTGACGCAGCCGGCGCAGTAATTGGCGATCGCCGACAGCGGCTGGTTCAGCTCGTGGGCCAGCGAACTCGCCATCTCGCCCATGGTGATCAGGCGCGAGGTCTGCTCCAGGCGCTTTTGCTGCTGCAGATTGACCTCGTCGATGTGCTTGCGGTCGGTGATGTCGGCACCGATCTGGACGCGCACGGTGCGCCCGTCCACCCAGCGGATGGCGCGTTCGTGCAGGTGGTACCAGTGGCCGGACAGGATGTGCTGCAACTCGCCGTCGAACAGTTCGCACGGCAGGTCATCCGGGCCGAGCTGGGCCGGATTGCGCATCAGCAGCTCCGGCGCCGGCCGGCAGGCGGCGGTGACGCTGGCCGAATCCCGGCCGACGGCATCGAAGCCGAAGATGTACTGGAAGGCGCGGTTGGCGAAGAGGATTTCAC
>DASUZG010000507.1:0-6690 GCA_036376995.1 Azonexus sp.
CTGTACCGGGCCAAGGATGCCGGGCGCAACGCCATCCGCTTCTTCGACAACGCGATGCAGACCGCGCTCGACGAGCGGGCCGCCCTCGAATACGGCCTGCGCAGCGCGCTGGTGCGGGCCGAATTCCGCCTCGTCGTGCAGCCGCAGGTCGATACCACCGGCCGCCTGGTCGGCGCCGAAAGCCTGATCCGCTGGCAGCCGCCGGGGCGGCCGCTGGTCAGTCCGGCCGACTTCATCCCGCTGGCCGAGGAGTCCGGGCTGATCGCGCCGATCGGCCTGTGGGTGCTCGACGAAGCCTGCGCCCACCTGCACCGCTGGAGCGAGGATGCGGTAACGCGCGAGCTGTACCTGTCGGTGAACGTCAGCGCCAGCCAGTTCCGCCAGACCGATTTCGTCAGCCAGGTCACCGCCGCGTTGCTGCGCCACGGCGTCGACCCGACGCGGCTGAAGATCGAACTGACCGAAAGCCTGCTGCTCGACAACGTCGACCAGGTGGTGGCCAAGATGCAGGCGCTGCAGGCGCTCGGCGTGCGCTTCTCGCTCGACGACTTTGGCACCGGCTACGCCTCGCTGGCCTACCTGAAGCGCTTCCCGTTCGAACAGCTGAAGGTCGACCGTTCCTTCGTGCGCAATGTCGCGACCGACCCGGACGATGCCGCGATCGTCTCGGCCATCGTCGCCATGGGCAACACCCTGCGCCTGAGCGTTGTCGCCGAAGGGGTGGAGACCGAGGAACAGCACGCCTTCCTGGTCGAGCATGGCTGCCGCTGTTTCCAGGGCTACCTGTTCGGCAAGCCGATGTCGTTCGAGGATTTCGACCGCCACGCCCGCGCCCTGGCGCGCTGAGGCAGCGGCCTCAGAGGCCGAGGTAGCGCTGCCAGATGCCGTGGTCGGCGTTCAGTTCGGCCGAGCTCCCCTGCCAGACGACCTGCCCGCGCTCGATCACGGTGTGCCGGTCGGCCAGGCCGATCAGCTTCTCGACATACTTGTCCACCACCAGGATGCTTTGCCCGGCAGCGCGCAGGTGCTGCAGGCAGGTCCAGATCTCCTCGCGCACCAGCGGCGCCAGGCCTTCGGTGGCTTCGTCGAGAATCAGCAGGCGCGGATTGGTGACCAGCGCCCGGCCGATCGCCAGCATCTGCTGCTCGCCGCCGGACAACTGGTTGCCGAGGTTTTTCCGGCGTTCAAGCAGGCGCGGGAACAGCTCATAGACGCGGGCCGGCGTCCACGGCGCGGCGACGCCGCGGCGATTGGCGCAAAACGCCACCAGGTGCTCGTCGACGGTCAGGTTGGGAAAGCACTGGCGGCCTTCCGGCACCAGTGCGATGCCGGCGCGGCCGATGCGGTCGGGGCGCCAGCCGGCGATGTCCTCGCCAGCGAAGCGGATGTGGCCGGCGCGGACCGGCTGCAGGCCGCAGAGGGCGCGCAGCGTCGTGGTCTTGCCCATGCCGTTGCGTCCGAGCAGTGTTGCCGCCTCGCCCTCGGCCATGGTGAGGTCCACGCCGAACAGCACCTGGCTTTGACCGTAGGCGACTTCCAGGCCACGGACTTCGAGCAGCGCGCTCACAGGTGGTCTCCGAGGTAGGCGCGGCGCACGCCGGCGTCGGCGCGCACTGCTTCCGGCGTGCCGGTGCAGATCAGCTGGCCGTTGACCAGCACCGAGATGCGGTCGGCCAGGCGGAACACGGCGGCCATGTCGTGCTCGACCAGCAGGATGGTGACGTGGCGGGCCAGATGCTCGATCAGTTCGACCATGCGCGCCGATTCCTCGGGGCCGGTGCCGGCCATCGGCTCGTCGAGCAGCAACAGTTGCGGCCGGGTGGCCAGGGCCATCGCCAGTTCCAGCGCCCGCTGCTGGCCGTGCGAGAGCTGACCAGCAAGGCTAGCGGCCTGCGCCTGCAGGCCGACCTGTTCGAGATAGGCATGGGCTTCGTCGAACAGCCGGGCTTCGCGGCGGACCGGGCGCCAGAAGCGGAAGCTGCTGCCGGCATCGCTCCGCCCCTGGACGGCCAGCGCCACGTTGTCGAGCGCCGACAGGCCGCGGAAGATGTTGGTGATTTGGTAGGAGCGCGCCATGCCGGCAGCGACGCGCTGGTGCATCGACAGTGCGGTGACGTCGCGGCCGGCGAAGCGGATGTGGCCGGAATCCGGCGTCAGGGCGCCGGACAGGTGGTGGATGAAGGTCGTCTTGCCGGCACCGTTGGGGCCGATCAGGGCATGCACCTCGCCGGCATCGATGCTGAAATCGATGGCCTTGAGCGCCTCGATGGCGGCGAAGCGGCGCGACAGGCCGCGGACGGCGAGCAGGGCCTCAGTCATGGCGCTTCCCGAACAATGCGGCGACACCCTTCGGCGCGAACAGTACGACGGCCAAGAGCAACAACCCGAGGGCGATGTGCCAGTGGGCGAATACGCCGAGCAGCAATTCCTCGAGCAGCAGCAGCACGACGGCGCCGACGACGCCGCCGTAGAGATAGCCGACGCCGCCGATGATCACCATCACCAGCAGCGTGCCCGACTGCGTCCATTGCAGCAGCGCCGGGCTGGCCAGACCGGTCAGGTTGGCCAGGAGCGCGCCGGCAAGACCCGCCAGGGCACCGCCCAGCGCGAAACAGACCAGGCGGTGGCGGAATACCGGGTAGCCGAGCGCTTCCATGCGTGTCTCGTTTTCGCGGATGGCCTGGATGGTGCGCCCGAAGCGGGCTTCGGCCAGGCGCCCGAGCAGCAGCATGGTCACGGCCAGGGCGCCGAGCGCCAGGTAATAGAGTGCCGCATCGTCGGCCAGGCTCACGCCGGCAAAGCGCAGGCGCTCATAGAGCGGCAGGCCGTCGTCGCCGCCCCAGGCGCGGGCCGAGATGAACAGGTAATAGACCATCTGGGCGAAGGCCAGCGTGATCATGATGAAATAGACGCCGCGCGTGCGCAGGCTGATGGCGCCGACCGCCAGCGCCAGGAGTCCGGCGCCGAGCATGGCCAGCGGCAGCACCAGCAGCGCTTCGCCGAGGCCGGCCTGCTGGCAGATAGCCGCGACATAGGCGCCGGCGCCGAAGAAGGCGGCGTGGCCGAGCGAGACCATGCCGCCGAAGCCGAGCACCAGGTTGAGGCTGGTCGCGGCCAGCGCGAAGATCAGCACGCGCGTCGCGAAGCCGGTATAGAAACTCTGGTCGAGGGCCTGCAGCAGCGTCGGCAGCGCCAGCAGCAGCGTCAGTGTGAACACGGCCAGCGGCTTCTGCCAGGAAGCGGGACGGTAGAAGGCCATTTATGCGCGCGCCGGGAACAAGCCCTGCGGCTTGAAGAACAGGATGCCGGCCATCAGCAGGTAGATCAGGATCGAGGCTAGGGCCGGGCCGAGGGTGGCCGCCGCATCGGCCGGCAGCAGGGCGCGCAGCAGGGTCGGCAGCAGCGCCCGGCCCAGCGTATCGACGCTGCCGACGATCAGGGCCCCGACCAGCGCACCGCGGATCGAGCCGATACCGCCGATGATGATGACCACGAAGGCGAGGATCAGCACGCTCTCGCCCATGCCGACCTGCACCGCCAGCAGCGGCCCGAGCAGGCCGCCGGCCAGCGCGCAGAGCGCGGCGCCGAAGACGAACACGGCGGTAAACAGCGCGCGGACGTTGATGCCGAGGGCTTCCGTCATCTCGCGGTTGGCGGCGCCGGCACGGACCCACATGCCGACCCGGCTCCTGGCCACCAGCAGGTACAGGAGGCCGCCGACGGCCAGGCCGACGGCGATGATCAGCAGCCGGTAGGCCGGGTAGAAGAAGGGCTCGCCGAATAGCGCGAATTCGACCGGGCCGGCCAGCGCCTCGGGCGGGTTGAGCAGCAGCGATGCCGGTCCCCAGATTACCCGCACCGCCTCGTTGGCGATCAGGATCAGGGCGAAGGTGGCCAGCACCTGCGCCAGGTGGTCGCGCTGGTACAGGCGGCGGAACAGCGACAGTTCGAGCAGCAGGCCGAGCAGCGCGGTGCCGGCGACGCCGGCACCCAGGCCGAGCCAGAAGGAATCGGCGGCCTGCGCCGCGGCGGCGACGAAATAGGCGCCGACCATGTACAGCGAGCCGTGCGCCAGGTTGATGCAGTCCATGATGCCGAACACCAGCGTCAGTCCTGCGGCGAGCAGGAACAGCATGAGGCCGAATTGCAGGCCGTTGAGTGCCTGCTCGAGAATCAGTTGGGTCATGGTGCAAGACGGGGCCGGGCGGCCCCGTGCCGGAATCACTTCATCTTGCAGGCGGCGGCGTAGGCATCCGCGTGGTTGCTGAAGATGGTGCCCATGGTCTTGTTGGTGACGCGGTCCTGGACGTCCTTGCCGATCACGCGCAGGTAGTAGTTCTGCACCGGGTAGTGATTGCTGTTGAACTTGAAGTCGCCGCGCACCGACTTGAAGCGCTTGGCTTCGAGCGCCTTCTGCAGTGCCTTCTTGTCGGTGAGGTTGCCCTTCACGTCGCGTACCGCGGCATCCATCATCAGCGCCGCATCGTAGCCCTGCGAGGCGTACAGCGACGGCAGGCGGCCATATTCCTTCTCGAAGCCGGCGACGAAGCGCTTGTTCTCGGCGTTCTCCATGTCGTGCGCCCAGTGCGAGGAATTGAACATGCCCATCATCGGCGCGCCGACCGCCTTGATCACGTCCTCGTCGGCCGAGAAGCCGGGGGCGAACAGCTGCGTGTCGCGCGACAGGCCGGCGGCGACGAACTGCTTGACGAAATTGATGCCCATGCCGCCCGGCAGGAAGAAGAACAGCGCGTCCGGCTTGGTGGCGCGGATCTGCGCGAGTTCGGCGGCGTAGTCGAGCTGGCCGAGCTTGGTGTAGATCTCGTCGCCGACCTTGCCCTTGTAGAAGCGCTTGAAGCCGGAGACCGCATCCTTGCCGCCGGGGTAGTTCGGAGTGACGATCACGACGTTCTTGAAGCCCTTGTCCTGCACGTACTTGCCGACTGCCTCGTGCAGGTTGTCGTTCTGCCAGGCGACGTTGAAGAAGAAGGGGTTGCACTGCTCGCCGGCGTACTGCGACGGGCCGGCGTTGGCCGAGAGGTAGAAGGTCTGGTTCTGGAACACCGCCGGGCCGACCGCCAGCATGATGTTGGAGAAGACGATACCGGTCATGAAATCGACCTTGTCCTTCTTCAGGAACTTGTCGACCGCCTGCTTGGCGACGTCCGGGCTCTGCTGGTCATCGGCCACCAGCACTTCGGCCGGCAGGCCGCCCAGCTTGCCGCCCAACTGCTTGACGGCCAGGTTGAAGCCGTCGCGGATATCCACGCCGAGGCCGGCGCCCGGGCCGGACAGGGTCGAGACGAAGCCGACCTTGATCGAATCGGCGGCATGGGCGGCACCGGCCAGCAGCAGGGCGGCGGCGAGGGCGGTCAGGCGAGACGGCATCGGAATCTCCGGGGAAATGGCGAAAAGGCCAAATTGTAGCGCAGGAACAAGCAGATACCGGCTCAGGCGGGGGGCGATTTCAGGTATATTCGCGCCCCATGATGAAGCCAGCCGTCGTTCTCCTGTCCGGTGGACTCGATTCCGCCACCTGCCTCGCCATCGCCCGCAGCCAGGGCTTTGCCTGCTATTGCCTGTCTTTCGACTACGGCCAGCGCCACAGTGCCGAACTGCAGGCCGCCGCGCGCGTCGTCCAGGCACTGGGCGCTGCCGAGCACCGCGTAATCAATTTCGGCCTGGCCCAGTTCGGCGGTTCGGCCCTGACCGATACCTCGATCGCCGTGCCGACCGGCGGCGTGCAGCCGGGCATCCCGGTCACCTACGTGCCGGCGCGCAACACCATCATGCTGTCGCTGGCCCTCGCCTGGGCCGAGGTGCTCGGCAGCCGCGACATCTTCGTCGGCGTCAATGCCGTCGATTACTCGGGCTACCCGGACTGCCGCCCGGAATACATCGCCGCCTTCGAGACGATGGCCAATCTTGCCACCAAGGCCGGCGTCGAAGGCGTGAAGCTCTCCATCCACGCGCCGCTGATCGATTTGTCCAAGGCCGACATCATCCGCACCGGCGCCGCGCTCGGCGTCGATTACGGGCTGACCGTCTCCTGCTACCAGGCCGACGACCAGGGCCGCGCCTGCGGCGTCTGCGATTCCTGCCGGCTGCGCGCCGAAGGCTTCGCCGCCGCCGGCCTGGCCGACCCGACGCCGTACCGCAGCTGACCATGGACGCCGCCGTCGCCCCCGCCACCATCCTCTGGCTGGCCTTCGCCGTCGCCTTCGCCTTCGGCGCCATCGGCCAGAAGACGCATTTCTGCACCATGGGCGCCGTCGCCGACATCGTCAACATGGGCGACTGGAGCCGCATGCGCATGTGGCTGCTGGCCATCGGCATCGCCATCCTCGGCGCCGGCGCCCTGCACGCCGCTGGCCTGATCGACCTGAACAAGTCGATCTACCGCACGCCGTCCTTCGCCTGGCTGTCCTACCTCGTCGGCGGCCTGGGCTTCGGCGTTGGCATGGTGCTCGCCTCCGGCTGCGGCTCGAAGACGCTGATCCGGATCGGCGGCGGCAACCTCAAATCGGTGGTCGTCTTCCTGGTCCTCGGCCTGGTCGCCTACATGACCCTGCGCGGCGTGTTCGGCGCCTTCCGCGTCAATGTGCTGGAAAAAGCAGCCCTCACCTTCTCCGGCGGCCAGGACATCCCGGCCCTGCTCACCGCGGCCGGCCTCGAGCCACAGACCGCCTT
>DASUZG010000508.1:0-4612 GCA_036376995.1 Azonexus sp.
TGGAAGTCGAATTCGCCAGCCAGGCCGGCCACGGCTGGCGCGGCAAGCACACGCTGCTGTTGTCGAAACAAGGGTCCTGGCGCTTTCTCGGGGAAATCTACAGCGACCTGCCGCTACCGCCGGACGCCCCGATCGCCGACCACTGCGGCAGTTGCAGCGCCTGCCTGACAGCCTGTCCGACCGGCGCCATCGTCGCCCCCTACCGGGTCGATGCGCGGCGCTGCATCAGTTACCTGACCATCGAGCTGGCCGGGCCGATTCCCGAGGAATTCCGGCCGCTGCTGGGCAACCGCATCTACGGCTGCGACGACTGCCAGCTGTGCTGCCCGTGGAACCGCTTCGCCCAGGTCGGCGACGGCGACTTCGCACCGCGCCACGGCCTCGATGCAGCCGCCCTGGTCGACCTGTTCGCCTGGACCGAGGAGCAGTTCGAGCAGCGCCTGGCCGGCAACCCGATCCGCCGCATCGGCCACGAGCGCTGGCTGCGCAACATCGCCGTCGCGCTCGGCAACGGGCCGGTCAGCACCGCCGCCGAAGCGGCGCTACGGAGCCGCGCCGGGCACCCGTCGGCGCTGGTCCGCGAGCATGTCGCCTGGGCCCTGCAGCGGCTAGGTTTCCTGCTCTGAGACGACCCACAGGTCGGCCGTGCCAAGGCCGGTGATCTGCGGGTTGTTGCGGATGAAGGTCTCCAGCTCGTCGGCCGGCAGCGGCTTGCTGATCAGGTAACCCTGGATCTTCTCGCAGCCGATCGACAGCAGGTACTTCAGCTGCGCCTCGGTCTCGACGCCCTCGGCGACCACGTCGAGGCCCAGCTTGTGGGCCAGCAGCACGGTGACGTCGCAGATGTCGGCATCGTTCTGGTCGGTCTCGATGTCCTTGACGAAGGAGCGGTCGATCTTCAGCGTGCTGACCGGGAACATCTTCAGGTAGGACAGCGACGAGTAGCCGGTGCCGAAATCGTCGATCGACAGCGACAGGCCGCAGCCGGTCAGTTCGTTCATCGAGGCGATGGTCTGGTCGGGGTTGGCCATCGACATCGACTCGGTGACTTCAAGCACCATCATCTCGGTGGATACGCCGTACTGCCGCAGCATGGCCTGGATGCGGTCGGGCAGCGAGCGGTTGAGGAACTGGCTGGCGGTCAGATTGACCGACATCTTGATGTGGCCGATGCCGCGACTGCGCCACAGCACCAGCTGGCGGCAGGCCTGCTCCAGCACCCAGTCGCCGATCGGCAGGATGAGGCCGGTTTCCTCGGCGACCGGGATGAATTCCATCGGCGAGACCAGGCCGCGCTCCGGATGCTGCCAGCGGATCAGCGCCTCGACGCCGACCACGCGGCCGGTGCGCAGGTCGAGCTGCGGCTGGTAGTGGAGCAGGAACTGACGCTGCTCGATCGCCCGGCGCAGGTCGGATTCCATGGCCAGGCGCCGGACTGCCGCCTGCTGGATCTCCTCCTTGAAGAACTGGTAGTTGCCGCGGCCGTTGGCCTTGGCGTGGTACATCGCGGCATCGGCCTTCTTCAGCAGATCCTGGCTCTCGGCCGCATCGTCCGGGTAGAGGCAGATGCCGATGCTGGCGCTGGTGCGCAGTTCGTTGTGATCGAGCAGATAGGGGGCGGCGGCGACGGTGAGGATCTTGTCGGCGACATGGGCGGCATCGGCCGGCGTGTCGATGTCGGACAACACGACGACGAACTCGTCGCCGCCCAAACGGGCGACCAGGTCGGTATGCCGGATCGAGCTGCCGAGGCGATGGGCGACTTCCTTCAACAGCAGGTCGCCGACTTGGTGGCCGAGGGTGTCGTTGATGGTCTTGAAGTTGTCGAGGTCGATCATCATCAGCGCCACCTGCTTGCCGCTGCGGGCGGCCAGGCCGAGCGCCTGGGCCAGCCGTTCGTGCAGGCTGGTGCGGTTGGCCAGGCCGGTCAGCTGGTCGGTGAAGGCCAGCGCCTGGATCTTCTCCTCGGCCTTCTTGCGCTCGGTGATGTCGAAATGCGTGCCGACGTAGTGGGTGACCACGCCGGCCTCGTCCTTGACCGCCGAGATGGTCAGCCATTTCGGGTAGATCTCGCCGTTCTTGCGGCGATCCCAGATTTCCCCCTGCCAGGCGCCGTTGTCGACCAGGGCCTGCCACATGTCGCGATAGAAGGCATCGTCATGGCGCCCCGACTTGAACAGGCGCGGCGTCTGGCCAACCACCTCGGCGGCGCTGTAGCCGGTGCTCTCGGAGAAGGCGTGATTGACGCGCAGGATTACGCCGGCAGCATCGGTGATGACCATGCCCTCCTGCGACTCGAAGGCGGCGGCGGCGATGCGCAGGTCGGCCTCGGCGCGCTTGCGCTCGGTGATATCGGTGACATAGGCGAGGACACACGAACGGCCGTCGAGCTCGGTCAGCTCGCTCGACAGGCTGACATGGATCGGCGTGCCGGCGCGGTCGAGCCAGACCGTCTCGTAATCGACCAGCCGGCCGCAACGGCGCAGCTCGGCCACCCAGGCGTGGCGCAGCGCCGGCTCCTGCCACAGGCCGATTTCGCGCGAGGTGCGGCCGATCAGCTCGGCCTTGGTCCAGCCGAAGTCGCGCTCGTAATTGGCGTTGGCCTCGAGGAAACGGCCTTCGTCCAGGGTCGCGATCGAGGCCGCGATGGGACAGGATTCGAAGGCCGCCGAAAAGATCTGGCGCGACTGGCGCAGCGCCACGTCGGCCTGCTTCTGCTCGGTGACGTCGGTATAGACCCAGATCGACGGCCCGTCGAGGACGGCATTACGGTCGAGCGGTCGGCCGGTCTGGATGATGAACATCGGCGAGCCGTCCTGGTGGCGCATTTCGATCTCGAAGCTGGCCGAGCCGTTCTTCTCCAGTTGCGCATAGCCTTCCCTGCCGGCCAACTCGAAGCGCTCGGCGGAGCCGTAGAAGATTTCGGTGGTCAGCCCTTCCACCTGGGCCGGGCTGGCATAGCCGAACATGTCGATGATGCGCTGGTTGCACTTCAGGATTCGCCGCTGGCGCAGCAGCAGGATGCCGACGTGGGCGTTGTCGAAAATCAGCCGCTGCTCGTCGAGCAGCTCCCTGATCCGGTCATCCTTCTGCTTGCGCTCGGTGACATCGCGGACGATCGCCTGCAGGCATTGCTCGCCGCCGTAATCGATACGCTTCAAGCTGACCTCGACATCGAGCGGCGAACCGTCCGGATGCAGGTTGCGCCATTCGAACAGCACCGGCTGGCCGGCCTCGGCCAGCGCGATCTTCTCCGCCACCACCGCGGTCGACGGCCGCCCGTCGGGCTGCAGCACTGGCGACACATCCATCACCGTGGCCCCGACGATCCGCTCACGCGACAGCTGGTACAACTCCTCGGCGCGCCGGTTGCAGTCGAGCACCGCCGCACCCTGCATGATGAAGATGGCGTCGTTGGCCTGCTCGAACAGCGTATGGAAGCGCTCCTCGGTGCGGCGCAGGGAATCGAGGGTAGCTGTCAGCTCACCGGTACGCTCGGCCACGGTGCGGCGCAGCGCCCAGCTCCAGGCCGCCAGCATGGCCAGCAGCACGCTGACGCCGGCCAGTCCGTAGGCCAGCGGCCGGCTATAGCGCGTCCAGCCGCCTTCCTCCAGCCGTTCGCCGAGCCAGCGCCGCTCGATGGTCCGGCGCTCGCTGGTGCTGATCTGCTCGAAGCCGCCGGCGACCAGCGCCTGCAAGTCGCTCTTCCCCTTGGCAACAGCCCAGTGGAACTCGCCGACATACAACGGCGGCGTGTGCAGGAAATGGGGGGCGCCGCCTTCGCGCAGGAAGAAGTAATAGGCCGGCGGCTTGTCGATGCACAGCACCCGCACCTCGTGCGCCATCGCCGCCCGAACTTGCGCCTCGTAGCTCGGATAGCGCTTGAAATCGCGGATGCCGCGGGCACCAAGGTATTCGATGCAGGCATCGCCATCCTTGACGCCGATGGTGAAGCCGCGGGCCGAGTCGGCATCGGCGATGCCGCTGATGCTGTCGTGGAAGAACAGCGATACCTCGATCGCCGCGTAGGGCGGCGAGAAATCGTAGATCTTGCGCCGCTCCTCGGTCTCGAAGATGGTGTCGATCACGTCGGCATTGCCGCTTTCCATGGTCGCCCGGGCCTTGCCCCAGTCCATCGGCTGGAAATCGACGGCGATGCCCGTACGCTCCGACCACAGCGCCCACAGGTCCTTGAGGATGCCCTGCGCCTGGCCGTTGGCGGCACGGAAGGAGTACGGCGGATAGTTGTCGTCGAGGACGACCCGGATCGACTGCGGCTGCGCCGCCAGGGCGGCGGCGGCCAACGTGGTGAGGAGCACGGCGACTAGCGTGCGGCGCAACGAAGCCAGGACAGCCATCGGAAAATCGGTGCAGAAAGCGAAAACTGCACCCATCTTATTGATTTTTCACGAAACGAAAAACACCAACCCGGCCGTCCATGACGAAGCCCCCCCTTGTTGCCGGGCGACCCGCGGTTCCCCCCTGGAACCGGCGCGCCGCCTGTTACCTCAGCGTGCAGCCCGGCGGCACGCCCCTGCGCCGTTCACCCGACCGCCACCGGCCGCTGCGGATCGGCGCACCATTCGCTCCATGAGCCGGGATACAGGCGCGA
>DASUZG010000509.1:0-13065 GCA_036376995.1 Azonexus sp.
TTTATGTAGACGACGACCTGGCGGCGCTCGGCGGCCAGCGCTCGCGGCCGCGCTTCAAGAGCGGGCTGAATGTCGAATGGCTGCGCGCGGCCGATGTCGTCGGTCCGCTATTCGTCTCCCGCAAGGCCCTGCGGCGCGCCGGCGGCGTCGGGGAAACGGCCGGCGGCGCCTGGTACGACCTGCTGTTGCGCCTGCTCGAAAGCGACGGCCGGCAGGCCATCCGCCACATCCCCGACGTCCTGCTGAGCTACCGCGACGCCTACCCGGCCGACCCGGATGCCTGCATGCACGCGCTGGCCCGCCACCTGACCCGGCGCAACGAGGCGGCCGACGTCAGCCCGAACGGCACCGACAGCTGGTCGGTCCTCTATCACCTGACCGCCCAGCCGAAGGTGTCGGTCGTCATCCCGAGCAGCCTGGCACGGGAATTCCTCGAGCCCTGCATCAACAGCCTGCTCGACAAGACGGCCTACGCCGACTACGAGATCCTCGTCGTCAGCACCGCCGCCGATGCCGACCCGGACTGCCGGCAGTGGCTGGCCGGCCGCGCCGCCGCCAGTCCGCGGCCGCTGCGGCTGCTCGAACCGGCCGACTGCCGCAGCCCGGCGCAGGCCTACAACGCCGGGGCCGCCCAGGCGGCCGGTGAGATGTTGGTGCTCCTGCGCGAAGACACCCGCGTGCTGCAGGAGCACTGGCTCGAGGAGCTGCTGAAACAGGGCCTGCGCCCCGGCGTCGGCGCCGTCATGCCGCGCCTCGTGCAGCCGCACAGCGGCCTGGTGGACAACGTCGGCTACGTGTTCGGCCTCGGCGGCCTGGCCGGCTCGCCGCATCAGGGCGAGGAAAAGTTCTCGGCCGGCGGCTTCATGAACCTGCTGCAGGCTCCGCGCGAAGTCGCCGCCGCCCCGCTCACCTGCCTGCTGGTCGGCAAGGAGCGCTACGCCGCGGTCGGCGGCCTGGATGCCGCAGCCCTGCCGTTCAGCCACGCCGATGTCGATTTCAGCCTGAAACTGCGACAGCACGGCGAAACGCTGATCTACTGCCCGGCAGTCACCGTCGTCCATTACGGCGACATCGCCGGCGCCCAGTTCCCGCCGGACCCGGCGGCCAATGCCCGCCTGGCGCAGCAGGAAGCCGCCGCCCTCGACACCGTGCAGCAGCGCTGGCGCGCTGCGCTGGTCGGCGATGAACTGTGGAATCCCAACCTCAGCCTGGAAGGTACGACGCCCGCCATCGATCCGCACACGCTGCCGACCTGGCGCTACCTGCCCGGCGACGTGCCGCGCATCCTGGCCCGGCCGCTGCCGAACGGCCAGGGCCAGTACCGCATCAGCCTGCCGCTGCGCGCCGCCCGTGCCGCCGCCCGGGTCCAGTCCTGCGAAGCGCCGCAGGACCAGAACCGCGCCTACAACCCGTTGGAGATCGCCCGCCAGGGAGCCGACAGCTTCATCGTCCAGCATTTCCTGACCGATTCCCGGCTCGGCGAGCTACACCAGTACCGCAAGTTCGCTCCCGACGCCTTCATCGTCTACAGCTGTGACGACCTGCTGACCGACATGCCGCTGAAAAGCCATTTCCGCCGCCTGGTACCGGCCGATTCGCGCAGCCGCTTCAAGGCCGCGCTCAAGGCCTGCGACCGCCTGGTGGTCAGCACCCCCTTCCTGGCCGAGGCTTTCCGCCACTTCATCGACGACATCCGCGTGGTGCCCAACCGCATCGAGCGCGACGTCTGGCTGTCGCTGCGCAGCAAGCGCCGCGCCGGCCCGCGGCCGCGCATCGGCTGGGCCGGCGGCACCGGCCACCAGGGCGACCTCGAACTGTTGAAGCCGGTCATCGAGGCGACCCGCGACGAAGCCGACTGGATCTTCTTCGGCATGTGTCCGGAGGAAATCCGCCCGCTGCTGGCCGAATACCACGAACTGGCCGCCTTCGAGGATTACCCGCGCAAGCTGGCGGCGCTCAATCTCGACCTCGCCGTCGCCCCGCTGGAGGACATCCCGTTCAACCACGGCAAGAGCAACCTGCGCCTGCTGGAATACGGCGCGCTCGGCCTGCCGGTGCTGTGCAGCGACGTCACGCCCTACCGCGACTCGCCCGCCATCCGCCTGGCCAACGAGCCGCAGCGCTGGATCGCCGCCCTGCGCGAGCGCCTCCACGATCTCGACGCCGCCGAGCAGGAAGGCCGGGCGATGCGGCAGTGGGTACTCGACCATTACGTGCTGGAAGACCACCTCGACGAGTGGCTGCAGGCGCATTTAGCGAAATGTTGAAAATCTGCCTAAAGTTTCCCGGACGGCGTTCGTTAATTGACTCAAGGGTGGAAGGAATAGGTTCTGAGCCTCCCGTCCAGGAAATCAACTTTTTGCGAAGGAGCAGAAAATGGCACAAGTAATCTACACCAACACGTATTCTCTGAACGCTCAGAAGAATCTGAACAAGAACGCGATGGGCCTGAGCACCGCCATCGAGCGCCTGTCCTCCGGTCTGCGTATCAACTCGGCCCGTGACGACGCCGCCGGCCTGGCCGTCGCCTCGCGTATGGAAGCCGATGCCCGCGGCCTGACCGTGGCCATCCGCAACGCTTCCGACGGCATCTCGTTCGGCCAGACCGCTGACGGCGCCCTCGGCACCGTTGGTGAAATCCTGCAGCGGATGCGCGAACTGGCTGTCCAGTCACTGAACGGCACCATCTCCGACACCGAGCGCGCCTACCTCGACGAGGAATTCCAGCAGCTCGACGACCAGATCACCGAACTCCAGGATGCCGCCACGCTGAACAACACCTCGGTGTTCTCGACCTTCAGCTTCCAGGTCGGCACGACCTCGGCCCAGACGCTGAGCGCCACCTTCACCAGCGTCGCCGCCACCGGCACCGCCGTCGCCACCTCCGCTGGCGCCTCGGCCGCCCTGACCGCCATCGACGGCGCGCTGGACGACGTCGCTGCCGCCCGCGCCGAAGCCGGCGGCACGATGGGTGCCCTGCAGTTCCGCATTCAGCAACTGGAAACTTCCCGCGAAAACCAGTACGCCGCCCGTAGCCGCATCATGGACGCCGACTTCGCGACGGAAACCGCCAACATGACCCGCGCCCAGATCCTGCAGCAGTCCGGCACGGCGATGGTGGCCCAGGCCAACGCGATCCCGCAGAACGTGCTGACGCTCCTCCGCGGCTAAGCTGAACGGTTGGTCCAGTAAGTAGTCAGAATGTGCGGAGGCTGACCGGCCCCCGCACATTTGCACGTAAGGAGGTACAAAAATGAGCATTCAATCCGTTACGGCAAATGCCCAGCCCGCACCGGTGGTGCAACCGGCCGGCAAGTCGTCGGCACAGCCGGAAGTCAAGGCCGGCACCCTGCCGCCCGAAACCCCGAAGCGCACGGAAAGCACGACGGAAACCCGTTCCAGCAATCGCGAGGAGTCGGAAAAGGCAGTTCGCGAAGCGGTGGACAACATCCAGAAGTTCGTTGCCCAGAGCACCCGCGACATCACCTTCTCCATCGACCAGGATGCCGGTTTCATGGTCAAGGTGATCGACCGCACCTCGCAGGACGTGATCCGCCAGATCCCGTCCGAGGAAGTCGTCGCCATCGCCCAGGCGCTCGACAAGCTGCAAGGCCTGTTCGTACGGGATAAAATCTAGCTTTCAGTCATTCTCCAATCTACCGGAGGTAGATCATGGCCAGCGGATCCATTTCGTCCCTCGGCATCGGCAGTGGCCTCGATGCCAACTCGATCGTCACCAAGCTGATGGCCATCGAGGAACTGCCGCTGACGGCAATGAAGGCCAAGAGTTCGACGTACAGCGCCAAACTCTCGTCGTACGGCCAGCTCAAGTCGGCCCTGTCGACGCTGCAGACGGCAGCGAAGACGCTGGCCGACCCGAACAAGCTCGGCGGCTTTTCGGCCACCGCCGCCGACACCTCGATCATCCAGGCGCAGGCCAGCTTCTTCGCCAGCGCCGGCACCTACACGGTCGAGGTGGTCCGCCTGGCCACCGCCCAGAAGCGTTATTCCGACACCGCCTATGCCGGCAACACGACCTTCGGCAGCGGCTCGCTGCTGTTCAACGTCGGCGGCGTGGACAAGGAAGTCGAGCTGACCGGCGCCAGCAACAGCCTGAGCGATGTCCGGGCGGCGATCAACGCGGCCAACATCGGCGTCACCGCCACCATCATTTCCGGCGACGGCGGCGACCGCCTGGTACTGACCGGGGCCACCTCGGGCTCGGCCGGCGCCTTCACGCTGGCCGTCGACTCGACCGATGCCAACCTCCAGTCGCTGGCCAATTTCAACCTGGCCCACGCGTTCAACAGCGATGCCCAGGATGCCCAGGCCAAGATCGACGGCGAACTGGTCACCTCCAGCAGCAACACCCTGACCACGGCCGTCACCGGCCTGACGCTGACGCTGAGCAAGGTCGGCACCACGCAGCTGACCATCGCCAAGGACACCAGCAAGACGACCGAGGCGGTCAATGCCTTCGTCAAGGCCTTCAACGACGCCATCACCCGGATCAAGGGCGACTCGACCTACGATGCCGCGACCAAGACCGGCAAGCCGCTCAATGCCGAATCGACGGTGCGGACGGTGATGCAGCTGCTCGGCGAGGCACGCACCAAGATGCCGGCCGAACTGGACGGCACGCCGTACGAGACCCTGTCGTCGCTGGGCATCTCGATCCAGAAGGACGGCCTGCTGACGGTGGACAGCGCCAAGCTCACCAGCGCCATCAATTCCTCGTACAGCGACGTCGAGAAAACCCTCAACGCCTACGGCAAGGTCTTCTCCAGCACGCTGGAGGACGTGGTCGGCGCCACCGGCCTGATCGCCGACCGGGTCGACGGCCTCAACCGTTCGGTCCGCCTGCTGTCCTCCGACCAGGAGCGCCTGCAGCTTCGCCTGGAATCGATCGAGAAGCGCTACCGCGCCCAATTCACCGCGCTGGACACGCTGGTCAGCAGCCTGCAGACTACCGGCTCCTATCTGACCCAGCAGCTCGCCTCGCTGAGCAACAACTCCTAGCCCGCCCGCTTCCAGGAACATCTTCATGGGTTTTGCCCCCAATCCGATCCAGTCCTATCAGAACGTCGGTTTCGAAACCGACATTCGCGGCTCCGATCCGCACCGCCTGATCATCCTGCTGTTCGAAGGCGCGCTGTCGGCGCTCGACCGGGCCGAGAGCGCGCTGGCGGCCAACCACATCCAGGACAAGACCAACGCGCTGACCCGCGCCATCGAAATCATTCTCGACGGCCTGGGCGCCAGCCTCAACCTGGAAGATGGCGGCGACGTCGCGGCCAATCTCAAGGCCTTGTACGACTACATGGCCTCGCGCCTGACCCATGCCAACTTCCACAACGACCTGGGCGCGATCCAGGAAGTGCGGGGCCTGCTGACGGAAATCTGCGAGGCGTGGAAAGAAATTGCCCCCAAGCATTCCCGCTGACGGTGGCGCCGGCTGGCGCGCCGGACTGGCGGCCCTGCGCCGCTGCCTCGACGAACTGGATGCGGCCCTGCAGGCCGGTCGCTGGGAACACCTCGATCAACTGGCGCCGCGCGTCGATTTGGCCATGCGCGAGCTGCTCGCCCATCCCGGCCGGCCGGCCCCGGCGGATGCCGAGGCCCTGCGCCAGACCCTGACGCTGGCCAACGACCTTCAAGCCCGCGTCGCCGCCCGGCGGCAACAACTCCGGCCGCTGCTCGCGGCGTGGCGGACGCCAGCCCCGGCCGACAGCCCGACGCCATGATCCCCGCCGACCTGGCCAGCCGCCTGCGGGTCACGCTGCCGCCGGCGCAACAGGAAACGCCGGAGCCGGTCATTCCGGCACAAAAACTGGCCGATGTCCTGACCAACCTGGTCCCCGGGCAACGGGTGCTGGCCGAGATCCAGGCCATGCTGCCGAACGGTACCTATCGCGCCCTCGTCGCCCAGCGCGAAGTCACGCTGGCCCTACCGTTCGCGGCCAAGGCCGGCGACAGCCTGGAACTGGAAGTTCTCGAGAGCGACGGCAAGATCACCCTGGCCTTCATCGCCAATCGCACCACCGGCCAGCAGGCGCCGGCACCGGGCGGCGACTCGGTCGCCACCACGCTGAGCCAGACCGGCCGCCTGATCGGCAGTTTGATGGGCAGCGTCGACGAAGGCGGCGCCCGCGCCGCACCGGCCCCGCTCAACGGCAACCAGCCGTTGGTCAAGGCCTTTCCCGATGCCGCCCAGTTGGCGCCGATCCTGAAGGACGCCCTGAGCCAGAGCGGTGTTTTCTACGAGGCCCACCAGGCCCGCTGGGTAGCTGGCCAGTTGCCGACCGAGGCCTTGCGCCAAGAGCCGCAGGGCAAGCTGCCGCCCCACCTGCCGGCGCCGGTACCCACCGCCGTGGCCGGCAGCGAACCGCCGGCTGCCACCGAGGCCGCGCCGGCGCCAACCGCCGTCAGCCGCAACGAACCGGCCGCCCCGGCCGCCACGCCGCCGGGCCATCCGATCCCGCGCGAACTGACACCGATCGTGCAACAGCAACTCGATGCCCTGGCGACCCAGAATTACGCCTGGCAGGGACAGATCTGGCCCGGCCAGAAAATGTCGTGGGAAATTGCCGAGGATGGCAACGAGGCGGCCCGCCCGGGCGACGAGGCCGGTCGCCGCTGGCAGACCCGCCTGAAGCTCAGCCTGCCCGCCCTCGGCGGCATCGAGGCGACGCTGCGCCTGCAGCCGGGCGGCCGCGTCGATATCCAGATGACGGCCGACAGCGCCGACAGCGAAACGCGCCTGCGCGACCACGGCGAAGCGTTGCGCGAGCGTTTCGCCGCCGCCGGCCTCGACCTGACCCAGTTGCTGGTGCAGCATGGCGAAACCGCAGCCTGACCCGGCCCGCGAAGCGATCGCCCTGGCCTATCGGCAGACCGACGCCGCCCCCCGCGTCGTCGCCCGCGGCAAAGGCCTGATCGCCGAGGAAATCATCGCCCGCGCCCGCGAGCATGGCGTGTATGTCCACGAATCGCCGGAACTGGTCGCCCTGCTGACCCAGGTCGATATCGACGAGCACATTCCGCCGCAACTCTACATGGCGGTCGCCGAACTGCTGGCCTGGCTGTACCGCATCGAGCACGGCGCCGACGCCGCACCGCCGCCGATCTGAGCCGGCCGGGACGCCCCCGGGCGAATCGTATAAGATGCGCCCACTCCCACCGCCCAACTGCCCCGCCCCTTCATGGTCGACGAACTTTCCGCTCCCGATTTCGAAATTGACCATCCGGAGCTCTTCGCCCAGTTCCTGCTCGACAATCCGCCCGAGATCCTGTTCTACCTGAACCAGATGGCCAAGCGCCGCTGCCTGTTCACGGCCTATCTCGACGGCGGCCACAGCTTCTTCCTGACCTCGATCGTCGCCATCGACGAAGCCGCCGGGCAGCTTCTGCTGGACCCGTCGCACCTCGCCCAGAGCAATGCCGGTGCGGCGGAGGCGCGGCGGATCACGCTGCTCACCAATCTCGACCGGGTCAAGATGCAGATGCGCCTGCCGGCGCTGCGCCCGCTGACCCATCACGGTCAGTCCCTGCTGGCGGCGGCGCTGCCCAAGCAACTGCTGCGACTGCAGCGGCGCGAATTCTTCCGCCTCGAGCCGCCGCCTGCGGCGCCGCTGGTCTGCCAGTTGGCGGCCACGACGCCCGACGGCCTGCTGCATACCCTGGAATTGCCGCTGTCGGATATCAGCGGCGGCGGTGTCAGCCTGCTCGGCCCGATCGACCTGGCCGAGCATTTCCCGCGCGACGCGCTGTTTCAGCAGTGCCGACTGGAACTGCCCGGCGAAGGAGTCATCCAGGTCAACCTGCGGGTACGCAAGGCGATCGAGATTTCCGGCCACGACGGCCGGCACAATCTGCGCATCGGTTGTGAATTCGTCAATCTGCCGGGCACCCGGCTGGCCTTCATCGAGCGCTACATCACCCGCATCGAGCGCGAGCGCAAGGCCCGCGATTCAGGTCTGGCCGTCTAGCAGCACCACGGCCAGGGCCGGCCGTTAGACCTGCATGTTCATCATGTCCTGGTAAGCCGTCACCAGCTTGTTGCGGACCTGAACCATTTCCTGGAAAGAGACGCTGGCCGTCTGCAGCGCAATCATCACTTCGTGCAGGTTTTGCGAAGTGTCGCCGGCGGCAAGTTTTTCCGCCATCTGGGTGGCGCTCTCCTGCGTCGCGTTGACCTTGTCGATCGAATTCTTCAACACCGCGGCGAAATCGGTCCCGCCGGCAACCGCCGTATTCTCTACGGTCTTGCCGGAAGCCTGCGCAGCCGTGCTGCGCAGTACGCTCAACATGTTTTCGATGCCTTGGGTGTCCATATTTCGCTCCTAAACCTTCAGCCAATATCCAGCAATTTCCGGGCCAGGATCAGCCATTGAAGTAGCCTTCGTCGCGATACTGCTGCAGCTTGTAGCGCAAGGTGCGTTCCGAAATCCCCAGCCGTTCGATCGCCGCCTTGCGCGAGCCGCCGACTTCGGCCAGCGTGCGCAGGATGTGGTCGCGCTCCAGGTCCTTCATATTATCCGCCCTTTTTTCGCCGTCCGGCAGCCCGGCCGGCGCCGGGGTCGCGACGGCGACGACCGGCGGCGCCGCTTTCTCGCCCACCGGCCGCGGCGCCAGATGCAGATGCTCGGGGCCGATCAGGCTGCCCGTAGACAGGATCAACGCCCGCTGGATCACGTGTTCCAGTTCGCGCACATTGCCCGGCCAGTCGTGTGCCGTCAGGGCTGCCTCGGCGGCCGGCGACAGCGCGACGCCCGGCCGGCCCAGGCGGCCACCGTGATCAACGACGAAATGGCGGCCGATGGCGACGATGTCCTCGCGCCGCTGGCGCAAGGCCGGAATGGCCACCGGGAAAACATTGAGCCGGTAATACAGGTCCTCGCGGAAGACGCCCTTGGCCACGGCCTCGGCCATGTCGCGGTTGGAGGTGGCGACGATGCGGATATTGAGCGGCACCGGCTTCTTGCCGCCGACCCGCTCGACCTCGCGCTCCTGCAGCACGCGCAGCAGCTTGGCCTGCAGGCCCATCGGCATTTCGGTGACTTCGTCGAGCAGCAGGGTGCCGTCCTGGGCCTGCTCGAACTTGCCGGCCTGCGCCTGCTGGGCGCCGGTGAAGGCGCCCTTTTCGTAACCGAACAGCGTCGCTTCGAGCAGGCTGTCGGGAATCGCCGCGCAGTTGATGGCCACGAACGGCCCCTGGCGGCGCCCGGAATGGCGGTGGATGTAGCGCGCAACCACTTCCTTGCCGACCCCGGATTCGCCGGTCAGCAGCACCGTCGCATCGGTCTGGGCGACGCGCCCGGCGATGGCGAACAGGTCGCGGCTGGCCGGATCGATGGCGACCACGCCGTCGCCCTCGCCGCCTTCGGGTAGTTCGTACTTGTTGATATGCGCCAGCAGCGCCGCCGGCTCGAAGGGCTTGAGCAGGAAGTCACAGGCACCCGAGCGCATCGCATCGACCGCCTTGTCGACTTCGGCATAGGCCGTCATCAGCACCACCGGCAGATGCGGCAGGCGCTGGCGGATTTCCTTGAGCAGCGTGATGCCGTCCATCGGCATCATGCGCACGTCGCTGACGACGATGGAAAACGCCTGTTCGGTCAGGGCCTTGAGCGCCGCTTCCCCGCCATCGACAGCGACATAGGGGCGGCCGGCCAGTTCCAGCGTGTCGCCGATCGCCTCGCGCAGGCTGGCGTCGTCCTCGACGACCAGGATCGGCAAGTTATGTTCCGCCATGTTGTTCCATTCCGTTGTCTGCCGACCCGGTCGGCAGGGTGATGACGAATTCGGCGCCGGCGCCGGGCTCGGACAGCAGTTCGATGCCGCCGCCGTGGGCGCGGGCGACGCCCAGCGCGATGGCCAGGCCGAGCCCGGTGCCCTGGCCCTTGGTGGTGAAGAAAGGTTCGAAGATGCGCGCCTGCGTCGCCCGGTCGATGCCCGGACCGCTGTCGCGCACGCCGATGGCCAGCAGGTCGCCGCGGCAATTGCCGGAGAGGCAAATTTTGCCGCCCGCCGGCGTCGCCTGCATGGCGTTCTCCAGCAGGTTGATCAGGGCGCCGAACAGGGCCTTGCGGCTGCCGACGACGATCGCGCCGGCACAGGCGTCGATGACCGAGAATTCGAGGCCGTGTTCGCGCATCAGCGGCTCCACCGTCTGCGCCGCCTCGGCCAGCAGGTCGCCGGCGCCGACCACGTCGCGGCCGATGCTCTCGCCGCGGGCGAACAGCAGCACGTCCTGGATCAGCCGCTCGAGCCGGCGCAGCTGGCCGCCGGCCTTGGCCGAGAAGCGGGCGCGCAATTCGTCGCTGAGGCCGGGCTGGGCCAGGTTGGCCGTATGCAGCAGCGCCGCCGCCAGCGGCGTGCGCAACTGGTGGGCCAGCGACGCTGCCATTTCGCCCATCGCCGCCAGGCGCTGGCTGCGTTCGAGCTCGGTCTGCATCCGGTGCGCCGCGGTCACGTCGTGGACCAGCATGATCTTGCCGCCGCCCGAGGCGATCAGGCTTTCGGCCATCGACACGCGGCGCTCACCGAGCAGCCACTCGCCGACCGTCAGCGTCGGCTCGAGATGGGCCCGCACCACGTCGCCCCAGTGGCGGCCGACGATCTCCGGACCGAACATGGCCAGCGCCGCCGGATTGCCGGCGACCACTGCGGCATTGGCATCGAGCAGCACGACCCCGGCCGGCAGTGCGTCGAGCAGCGACGACAGCCGCTCGGACAGCGCTTCCTTTTCCTCGAACTGGCGGCGCAACTCGCCGTTGGCGATGGCCAGTTCCTCGGTCAGCGAGGCAACGCGGCCCTGCAGCGCCTCGTAGGCCTGGGTCAGTTCGGCCGACACCTGGTTGAACATGGCGAAGGCCCGCTGCAGATCGGCGGTCTTGCTGTCGGTATCGGCCGCGGGAACGCCGGTTTGGGATGGGGACATCAAAAAGATAGGGTGAATTCAGCGTCGGTAATAGTAGAATATTTCTAGGAAAATTTGGCTTCCCAATTGATTCTTCTTCTTTTTTGCGGCATTTCACCCGGGCATTGATGGCAGCGACGACGGAAACCACGGCAGGCACCGCACCGGGCGGCAATCCGGCGGAACGTCTGCGCGCCGCCTTCAACCGGCTGACCGAGCAGCAGAAGATCATTTTCCTGGTCGGGCTCGCCGCCATCGTCGCCATCGTCGTCGGCGCCATCCTGTGGAGCCGGCAGCCGAACTGGAAAGTCCTCTTTTCCAACCTGACCGAGAAGGACGGCGGCGCCATCGTCGCCAATCTCGAGACGCAGAACATCCCCCACCGCTACAGCGACAACGGCGCCCTGATGGTGCCGGCCGAGCGTGTCCATGAAGTCCGCCTGAAGCTTGCTTCGCAGGGCCTGCCGCGCGGCGGCCTGGTCGGCTTCGAGCTGATGGAGAACCAGAAGTTCGGCACCAGCCAGTTCGCCGAGCAGGTCAATTACCAGCGCGGCCTCGAAGGCGAGCTGGCGCGCACCATCCAGTCGATCGGCTCGGTACAGTCGGCGCGCGTGCACCTGGCCATTCCCAAGCCCTCGGTGTTCGTCCGCGACGAGCAGAAGCCGACCGCCTCGGTGATGCTCAATCTCTATCCCGGCCGCACGCTGGACGGCGGCCAGATCGCCGGCATTTCGCACCTGATCTCGTCGAGCGTGCCCAACCTGCCGATCGCCAACGTCACCGTGATCGACCAGAACGGCAGCCTGCTGACGCAGCTGAAGAGCGCCACCGCTTCCGGCCTCGACGCGGTGCAGCTGAAATACGTCCGCGAGATCGAGGACGGCATCATTCAGCGCATCGAGACCATCCTGAAGCCGGTGCTCGGCGCCGAGAACTACAAGGTGCAGGTGGCTGCCGACCTCGATTTCTCGCAGAGCGAACAGACCGCGGAAACCTTCCGCCCGAACGGCACGCCGGAAAGCAGCGTGATCCGCAGCCAGCAGAACAACGAGACGGCCAGCGTGAACCAGTCGGTCGGCGGCGTCCCCGGCGCGCTGACCAACCAGCCGCCGGTACCGGCCACCGCACCGCTGACCCAGCCCAATGTCGGCGGCACGCCCGGGCAGCCGGGTCAGCCGGCCAAGCCGACCGAGGAAAAGGGCCGCATCGAGGTCGGCGGCATCACCGCGCCGCTGGCCAACGCCGCGCCGCCGCTGAGTACCAGCAAGAACACGACGATCAACTACGAAGTCGACAAGACGGTCCGCTACACCAAGCAGGCGATGGGTGAAATCCGCCGCCTGTCGGCGGCAGTCGTGGTCAATCACCGCAAGGAGACCGGCAAGGACGGCAAGCCGGCCAGCCGGCCGCTGCCGGATGCCGAACTGAAGCAGATCAACGAGCTGATCCGCGAAGCGATGGGCTTCAGCCGCGAACGCGGCGACACGCTGTCGGTCGCCAATGCGCCGTTCACCGAAGCGGCCAAGGCGGACGGCGGCATCCCGCTGTGGAAGGATCCGGAGAACATCTCCTACCTGAAGGACCTGATCAAGATCCTGATCATCGCGGCGATCGTCGCCCTGCTCTACCTCAAGATCATCCAGCCGTCGCTGAAGACCATGTTCCCGCCCCCCAGCGATCGCGACGAGGGCGCCGCCGGCGAAGGCGGGCTCTACGGTCCGGGCGGACTGCCCGAGGAAGGCGAGGAAGGCGCGGCCGAGGGCCAGGTCGACAGCTACGCGGCCAAGGTCCAGAAGGCCCGCGAGATTGCCCAGGCCGATCCGAAGGCGGTCGCCAACATCATCAAGGACTGGATGGGAACCAATGCCAACTAGCCCCGAAGAAGGCCTCGAAAAGAGCGCCACGCTGCTCATCGCGCTGGGCGAGGAACAGGCGGCCGAAGTGCTGCGCCAGCTCGGCCCGCGCGAAGTGCAGAAGCTCGGCCACGCCATGGCGACCCTGAAATCGGTGCCGCGCGTCAAGGTTGAGGCGGTGCTCGACGAGTTCCACCAGATCGCCACCGAACACGGCGCCGTGCATGTCGACACCGACAACTACATCCGTTCGGTGCTGACCAAGGCCCTCGGCGACGACAAGGCCTCCAA
>DASUZG010000510.1:0-2399 GCA_036376995.1 Azonexus sp.
GGCAGCGCGATCCGCGGGCTGTCGATGGAAGGGCGCATGACCCTGTGCAACATGGCCATCGAAGGCGGCGCCCGGATGGGCTTCGTCGCCGTCGACGACACCACGATCAATTACCTCAAGGACCGCCCCTTCTCGCCGACCGGCGAGACCTGGGACAAGGCCGTCGCCTACTGGCGCACCCTGCATTCCGATGCCGGCGCGCAGTTCGACCGCGTCGTCACGTTGAAGGCCGAGGACATCCGGCCGCAGGTGACCTGGGGCACCTCGCCCGAGATGGTCGTGGCGATCGACGCCGTCGTCCCCGATCCGGCCCGGGAAGCCGATCCGGTCAAGCGCGAGGGCATGGAGCGGGCGCTGCAGTACATGGGCCTCAATCCGAACACGCCGATCAGCCAGATCGCCATCGACAAGGTCTTCATCGGTTCGTGCACCAATTCGCGCATCGAGGATCTGCGCGAGGCAGCCGCCGTGCTCAAGGGCCGCCACGTCGCCGCCAGCGTCAAGCTGGCGCTGGCCGTGCCGGGCTCCGGCCTGGTCAAGCGCCAGGCCGAGGCCGAGGGGCTGGACAAGGTATTCATTGCCGCCGGCTTCGAATGGCGCGAACCGGGCTGCTCGATGTGCCTGGCGATGAACGCCGACCGGCTGGAGCCGGGCGAGCGCTGCGCCTCGACCTCAAACCGCAATTTCGAGGGCCGTCAGGGTCCGGGCGGCCGGACGCATCTGCTGAGCCCGGCGATGGCGGCGGCGGCGGCGATTGCCGGCCGCTTCGCGGACGTCCGTACGGTGCTCTGAGGCCGGGTGATGCGCGAATCCCTCGCAATCCTGGCCGCTGCCCTCGTGCTGGCGGCCTGCAATACCACGGAAGGCGTCAAGAAGGATGTTTCGATCGGCGCGGAAAAGACCGGCGAAGCGCTGAAGAAGGGTGGCGAGGCCGTCGGAGATGCCCTGCACAAGGGTGGAGAAGCGGTCGGCGGCGCCCTGAAGAAGGGCGGCGACGCCGTGCAGAAGGTGGTGGAATAATGGAAAAATTCGTTCGTCTGGAGGGCCTGGTGGCGCCGCTCGACCGCAGCAACGTCGATACCGATGCGATCATCCCCAAGCAGTTCCTGAAGTCGATCAAGCGTTCCGGCTTCGGCCCCAACGCCTTCGACGAGTGGCGTTACATGGACGTCGGCCAGCCCGGACAGGATAACTCGCAGCGGCCGAAGAACCCGAACTTCGTGCTCAATCTGCCGCGCTACCAGGGCGCCGAGGTGCTACTGACGCGCGCCAACTTCGGCTGCGGCAGCTCGCGCGAACATGCGCCGTGGGCGCTGCTCGATTTCGGCTTCAAGGCGATCATCGCCGAGTCCTTCGCCGACATCTTCTTCAACAACTGCTTCAAGAACGGCATCCTGCCGATCGTGCTGCCGGCCGCCGAAATCGAGGCGCTGGTCCAGCAGGTCGAAGCGACACCGGGCTACAGGCTGGTCGTCGATCTGCCGGCCCAGACTGTCGTGCGCCCGGACGGCCACGGCATCCCGTTCGCGATCGACGCCTTCCGCAAGGAATGCCTGCTGAATGGCTGGGACGACATCGGCCTGACCCTGCGTCACGCTGAAAAAATCCGCGAATTCGAAGAAAAGCGTCGTATCAGCCAGCCCTGGCTGTTCGCGCAATAAGGAAACGACAATGAAGATTTGTGTTCTGCCGGGTGACGGCATCGGTCCCGAAATCACCGCCGAGGCGGTGCGCGTGTTGAATGCGCTCGACCTCAAGTTCGAAATGGAAACTGCCCTGCTTGGCGGCGGCGCCGTCGATGCGACCGGCAACCCCTATCCGGAAGCGACCCAGAAGCTCGCCCGCGAAGCCGATGCCGTGCTGCTCGGCGCTGTCGGCGGTCCGCAGTGGGACGGCCTGCCGCGCGAGCAGCGCCCGGAGCGCGGCCTGCTCGGCATCCGCAAGGATCTGAACCTGTTCGCCAACCTGCGTCCGGCCATCCTCTACCCGGAACTGGCCAATGCCTCGACGCTGAAGCCGGAAGTCGTTGCCGGGCTCGATATCCTGATCGTCCGCGAACTGACCGGCGATATCTACTTCGGCCAGCCGCGTGGCGTGCGCGAGGAAAACGGCGAGCGCGTCGGCTTCAATACCATGGTCTACAGCGAGTCGGAAATCCGCCGCATCGGCCATGTCGCCTTCCAGGCGGCGCAAAAGCGCAACAAGAAGCTGTGCTCGGTCGACAAGATGAACGTCCTCGAATGCACCCAGCTGTGGCGCGACGTGATGATCGAGATCGCCCACGACTACCCGGACGTCGAACTCAGCCACATGCTGGTCGACAACGCCGCGATGCAACTGGTCAAGGCGCCGAAGCAGTTCGACGTGATGGTCACCGGCAACATGTTCGGCGACATCCT
>DASUZG010000511.1:0-6263 GCA_036376995.1 Azonexus sp.
AGCAGCATGACCATGCCCGACAGCGTGTGGTAGCGGCCGCGGTCCTCTTCCGGCACGGCCTTCAGGCACAGCCGGTCCTTCAGCTCGGGCAGCGGGATCAGGCCGTCGAGCAGCCACGACCCGTCCTCGCGCTGGACCGCCCAGGCGTCCTCCTTGTTCTTCGGCTTGAATTCGCCGGTGACCGACTCGATCAGGTCCTGCAGCGTGATCAGGCCCTGCACTTCGCCGTACTCATCGATCACGAACACCATCTGCGTGCCCGAGGTGCGGAACTGCCCGAGCAGTTCCATGCCGGTCAGCGATTCCGGCACATAGACCGGCGCCTGCAGGCGCTTGGTCAGGTCGGCCGGGCGGCCGCGCAGCGTCTGGTTGAACATCTGCTTGGCGCCGACGATGCCGAGAATGTCGTCGAGCCCGCCGCGACAGACCGGGAAGCGGGAGTGGTCCGATTCGGCCATCAGCACCAAGTTCTCGTCGATCGGCCGGGCCACGTCGAGCCACACGATGTCGGCGCGCGGCACCATCAGGGACGATATGTGCCGGTCGTCGAGGCGGAACACGTTGCGCACCATCTCGTGCTCGTCCTTCTCGATGATGCCGGCTTCCGAGCCTTCGACCAGCATGGCGTGGATTTCCTCCTCGGTGACGCTCGGGCCGCGCGCGTCGCGCTGGCCGAGCAGGCCGAGGATGAGCGCCGTCGAGGTGGACAGCAGATGGACGAAGGGGCGCGAAGCTGCCGAGAGCATGTTCATCGGCCGCGCCACCAGGCGGGCGATGCCTTCCGGGTTGATCTGGCCGAGCCGCTTGGGGACCAGCTCGCCGACCACGATCGAGACGTAGGTGATGACCACCACGACCAGCACCGTGGCACCGATCTCGCTGGCCCGCTGGTCGACGCCGAGGCCTTGCAGCCACAGGGCGAGCGGTCCGGCCAGCGCGGCCTCGCCGACGATGCCGTTGAGGATGCCGATCGAGGTGATGCCGATCTGGATGGTGGACAGGAAGCGGGTCGGATCGTCGCCCAGCTTCATCGCCACCGCCGCCGAACCGTCGCCGTCCTCGGCCAGCCGCGCCAGGCGCGCCCGGCGGGCGGTGACGAGGGCGATCTCGGACATGGCGAAGAGGCCGTTCAGGATGACCAGGGCGACGAGCAGGATTATTTCCATGGAGACCTCGGGCAAGGAACCGGGACGCTCGGGCGAAGCTCGCCGCCAATGGCGGGAGACGGCAGGCCGGCCGATGCGGCGGCGGCTACCAGGACAGGCAGGGGGTAACTCATAGGGCGGGATCGGGCGATCCCGCGTCTTCCTTGATCCGTTCGGGGCCGACCATGATGCCGCAAGCCCCGCCGCTTGTCACGGCCCGGCCGGCTAGCGGCGGCTGCGCAGCAGGTAGATCTCGACCCAGTGGCGGCGGTCGTCGCGCTGCTGGTCGTGCTCCTCGCCGAAGGCGGCGATCTGGATCCGGCGCGCCGGCACGCGCAGCGATTCGAGGTGTTCGCGGACCAGGCGCAGCGACTTTTCCGCCGCCCCGATGTTCCACGCCGGGCTGCCGCCATCGGGCACGTAGCCTTCCAGGCGCAGCTGGCTGCGCTCGTCCTCGCGCGCCAGGCGGGCGACCTCGGCCAGACGGCCGCGCATCTCCGGGGTCAGCGTGGTGCTGCCCGGCTCGACCTTGATCACCGCGGCCGGCGCCGGGGCATCCGGGCGGACGGCCGGGCGCCGGTCGAGACGGGTGGCCAGCGCCAGCGACACCGCGCCGTTGCTCGCCGCCGCCGGTTCGCCGCTGCCCGGGCGCGCGGCCGGCGGGGTCGAACAGGCCTGCACAGCCAGCAGGGCGGACAGGATCAGCAGGCGGGCGAAAGAATTCATGGCAAGGAAACGTGGGCGAAGGCGGCGGCGCATGATAGCGCAGGCTGCCGGGCCGGCGCGTTCACTCCGGCGTCTGTTCGAGGGCGGCGAGCAGCTTCATCGCCCGTTCGCGGTTTTTGGCGATGGCCGCCGAACGCTCGGCAACGTTGGCGCGCTCGGCTAGCGAATTGCGCACCAGCAGCTCGTGCGGGCTCAGCCCGCCGCGGGCCGCGGCGAGCATGCGCTCGACTTCGGGTTCGAGGAGAAGTTCGGCATCCGGCATCGGCGGCTCCTGTCAAATAGGCCGCCGTTTTAACCGTTTCCCCCGGCGGAGTAAAGCCGGCTGGTGAGGCGCTCGCGGCGGCGGACGAAAAAAAGCCCCACCAGCGCGGCGGGGCCCGGTTGGCGCGAAGCGCCGGCCGGTTTTACTTGGTCTTCTTGGTGGCGGCCGCGATGTTGGCCTGGGCGGCGTCGGACAGTTGCTTGGCCAGGCTGCTCATGTTGCCGAAGGCGGCGTTGGTCGCCGCGATCGCGTTCTGCAGCACGGCGACGGCGCTTTCCGAACCGGCCGGAGCCGACTTGCCGGCCTTCTCGACCAGGCTGGTGACGTTCTTCTGGAAATCGCCGAACTGGGCTTCGACCATCTTCGCCAGTTCCTGCTGGGTCTGGCTGGCGATCTCGACCACCGAGCGGGAATAGGCCACGGCCTTGTCCACGGCCGGCTGGGCCAGCGCCTTCTGGGCGGCCAGGGCGGCCTGCGGGTCCTTGGCGGCCAGCACCGACTGGACGCCGGAAGCGGTGTCTTCCAGGGCGGCACGGGCGGTATTGAGGTTCAGCGCGGCGATGCGTTCGGCGGAGGCGAGCGCGGTATTGGCGACCGACAGCAGGGAATCGATGGTGGCGCGGTTGGCGGCGGCGAATTGTTCGACATTGATCGACATGGCGTGGGCTCCTGGATTGGGTTTGTGGTGAATTCGCTGCGCAGTATAACGCGTCATCGGCATAAATTGTGCACTGCAGCAAAATATTTTCAAAGGGCAATTCGTCACGTTTTTCCCGGCGACAGGCGCCGCCGCTGTGGCTACGATAACGCCCTGGCGCCGCCCGTCGGCGGCGCCCCCACGGAGACGACAGGAACAATGAGCGAGACGACAGAGAAGGGCACCGGCGGCCCGCTGCACGGAATCAAGGTGGTGGAATTCGCCGGCATCGGCCCCGGCCCCTTCTGCGGCATGCTGCTGGCCGACATGGGCGCCGAGGTGACGTTGCTCGAACGGGCCGGCGGCACCTTCGCCTCGCAGCTGTTCGGCGGCGGACGCAAGGCGGTGGCGAACCGCGGCAAGCGCTCACTGTGCATCGATCTCAAGCATCCCGAGAGCCAGTCGCTGGTGCTCGACCTGATCCGCGACGCCGACGTGCTGATCGAAGGCTTCCGGCCCGGCGTCATGGAGCGCCTCGGCTACGGCCCGGACGTGTGCCTGGCGGTCAATCCGCGCCTGATCTACGGGCGCATGACCGGCTGGGGCCAGAGCGGCCCGCTGGCGCCGCGCGCCGGACACGATGCCAATTACGCGGCACTGGCCGGCGTGCTCGATGCCGGCCGCCGCCACGGCGGCGCGCCGTGGGCGCCGCCGACGCTGGTCGGCGACATGGGCGGCGGCGGCCTGCTGCTGGCCTGGGGCATCGCCTGCGCGCTGCTCGAGGCGCAGCGCAGCGGCCGCGGCCAGGTCATCGACGCGGCCATGTGCGAAGGCGCCGCCTTGCTCGCCCACGGCCTGTTCAACCTGGAAGCGCTGGGCGAATGGCAGGGGCACTGCGCGATCGATTCCAGCGCCCCGTTCTACGACGTCTTCGCCTGCGCCGACGGGCAGTGGCTCAGCGTCTGCCCGCTCGAACCGCAGTTCTACGCGAGTTTCCTCGCCCGCCTGGGCCTCACGACCGATCCGGATTTCGCCGGTGCGCAGTACGACACCACCCGCTGGCCGGCGATGAAGGCGCGGCTGACCGAACTGTTCCGGCAACAGCCGCGCGCCCACTGGGAACAGTTGTTCGCCGACAGCGATGACTGCGTGTGGCCGGTGCTGAGCCTGGCAGACGCCCCGGAGCATCCGCACAACCGCGCCCGCGCAGCCTTCGTCGAGGTTGCCGGCGTGCGCCAGCCGGCGCCGGCGCCACGCCTGTCGCTTACGCCGGCGACGATCCGGCGGCCGCCGCCGCTGCTCGGCGAGCACACCCGCGAACAACTGCAGGCGCTCGGCCTGGCCCCGACGGAAATCGAGCGCCTGATCGCGCTCGGTGCGGTATCGGTTGCCGGCTGAGCCGGCCTAGCCGCTGCAGAGGCCGAGCAGGTCGGCCTCCAGTTCGATTTCCAGGCCCTGCTGCAGCGGCCGTTCCAGGAACATGCCGCGATAGAGGCGGCCGGCATTCTCGGCCCGCCGCGCGTGCGGCGTTTCCCATTCGGTGACGCGCAGGCGGACGATGCCGATCTGCTCGTCGCGCACCGGAGTGCCCGGTGCGACGCAGGGCGAGGCCTGCGCCAGGCGGACGAATTCGGCCCGCGAGTACTGCCCCGGATCCTTGCCCGCCACCTGCGGACAGACCGGCAACTGGCGGCTGCGCACCTCGGCGGCCAGCACCGTGCCCTTCAGGTAGAACACCGGCTCGGTCACCACCCAGCCGCGGCCGCCCTCCTCGTAGCGGACGCAATGGCCGGGCTGCAGCAGTTCCGGGTGTTTGAACAGCAGGCGGGCGGACGGGCGCAGCGCCGCGTCGTCGGCCAGCGCCGGAGCGGCCAGCGCGGCCAGCGCAAGGATCAGGAGTCGCATAAAAAAAACCGGGTCAGTAGACCCGGCTATCTTCGATCACCTTGCCGTCGTTGGGCAAGGCCCCCGGCGCGGCAAAGGCGACTTCGCCGCGTAATTTGGTGACTTCGCGCAGGCTGGCCACCAGTGCCTGTTCGAGCGCCGCGCCGCCGCCCTCGACCTCGCAGTGCAGGGTCATCCGGTCCTGGCCGCCGGGATTGTCGACGACCAGCCGCAGGCGCCGGATTTCCGGATGCCGGCGAGCGATGTCGGCAACCTGTTCGGGATGCACGAACATGCCCTTGATCTTGGTCGTCTGGTCGGCCCGACCCATCCAGCCCTTCAGGCGGATGTTGCTGCGCCCGCACGGCGAGCGCCCGGGCAGCACCGCCGACAGGTCGCCGGTGGCGAAGCGGATCAGCGGATAGTCGGGATTGAAGGTGGTGACCACCACTTCGCCGACCTCACCGGGCGCCACCGGATCGCCGGTGCCGGGGCGGACGATCTCGACCAGCACGCCCTCCTCGACCACCAGCCCTTCCTCGGCCTCGGTCTCGTAGGCGATGGCGCCGATGTCGGCCGTGGCATAGCATTGGCGCACGCTGATGCCGCGCTCGTTGAGCCAGGCGCGGGTGACGCCGGGCAGCGCTTCGCCGGAGACGCAGGCCTTCTTCAGCGACGAGATGTCGGCCCCGAGTTCCTCGGCCTTCTCGACGATGATGCGCAGGAAGGACGGCGTGCCGACGTAGGCGTCGGGCCGCAGCGCGACCATCGCCTGGACCTGCTGCTCGGTCTGCCCGGTGCCGCCGGGAAACACGGCGCAACCGAGCTTGCGGGCGCCGCCCTCCATCAGGAAGGCGCCGGGCGTGAAATGGTAGGAATAGCAGTTATGCACCAGGTCGCCGTGGCGGAAGCCGGCGGCGTACAGCACGCGGGCCATGCGCCAGTGGTCCATGTCCATGCCCTGCAGTTCGTAGATCGGCCCGGGCGACGCGAACACGCGCTTGGCCTTGCCGCCGGCCAGCGCATTGAGGCCGCCGAACGGCGGCTGCTGCTTCTGCAGCTCGATCAGGTCGCGCTTGCGGGTCAGCGGCAGTCTGGCCAGCGCCTCCCGGGTCACGCACTCGAACGGATTGATGCCGGCCAGCGCCTGGAAATAATAGGGCGTGCGCTCCTTGGCATGCGCCACCTGGCGCACCAGCTTGTCCATCAGGTCTTCTTCGCGCTCCGCGGGGTCGCGCGTCTCGAGCGGGTCGTAAAAGCTCATGTGGGTGTTCTCCGTATGTTCGCGGTCGCCCGGGGCGATGTTTTTTAGTGCGTGCAGCAAGACGGAGCGGCAAGGTAGCCGCTCAGGGCAAGGCGGAGACGGGCGCCGTTTGCTCGTGCAAACAAGCCCGCCGACAACGCCGCCATGAGCGGCGCGCTGCCGCTACGACAGCCAGCGTTTGCGGCGGCGGTAGTGTTTGACGTCCTTGAAGGACTTGCGCCCGGCCGAACTCAGCCCGAGGTAGAACTCCTTGACGTCCTCGTTGGTCCGCAGATCCTCGGCATCGCCTTCCATGACGACGCGGCCGTTTTCCAGGATGTAGCCGAAATCGGCGTATTTCAGCGC
>DASUZG010000512.1:0-3565 GCA_036376995.1 Azonexus sp.
GCTTTCAGCGGGCCGTTCAGCAGGCGCTGCACCACCGGCAGCGGCCGGCGCGGCGTGTTCGACAGGACCAGTTGCCGGGCGGCCATTTCCATGACCCGCGGCGGCACGCAGTCGTCGGCCAGGCCCAGGTTGCGGGCGCGCTTGGCGTCGAGCGTCTTGCCGGTCAGCATCAAATCGAGCGCCACCGCCGGGCCAACCCGCTGTGGCAGGCGCAACATGCCGCCCCAGCCGGGGAAGATGCCGAGCATGACTTCCGGCAGGCCCATCTTGGTGCCGGTTTCGTCGACCGCCAGCAGGTAGCGGCAGGCCAGCGCGAGTTCCAGGCCGCCACCCAGGCAGTGGCCGCGCACCAGCGCGAGCGTCGGATAGGGGACGGCGGCCAGGCGGTTGAACAGGGTCCAGCCGCGCTCGACCAGCGCCCGGCCCTGCTCCGGCGTATCGAGTTGCGAGAATTCACCGATGTCGGCGCCGGCGATGAAACCGGCCGCCTTGCCGGAGCGCACGATCAGGCCCTTCGGCTGGTACAGGTCGAGCTGATCGAGAATCTGGCCGAATTCGACCATCACTTCGGCCGACAGCGAGTTGGCCGATTCGCCGGCCTTGTCGAGCACGGCGACGACGATGCCGCTGTCTTCGCGGGTCAGTTGCCAGTGTTTCATCGGCAGGCCTCCAGCAGCATGGCGCCGCCCAGGCCGCCGCCGATGCAGATGGTGGCGACACCGCGTCGGGCATTCTTGCGGCGCAAGACCTGCAGCAGGTGCAGCACGATGCGCGCACCCGAAGCACCGACCGGATGGCCGATGGAAACGGCACCGCCATCGACGTTGAGGCGGTCCTCGTCAATCTCGCCGAAGGCACCGTCCAGGCCCAGCTGCTCGCGGCAGTAGGCGTCATCCTGCCACGCGGCGCGGCAAGCGAGCACCTGCGCAGCGAAAGCTTCGTTGAGTTCCCAGTAGTCGATGTCGGCAAGCGTCAGGCCGTGGCGCTGCAGCAGCGGCGTCGTCGCATGCACCGGGCCGAGGCCCATCTGCTCCGGCTCCAGGCCGGACCACTGGCTGTCGACGATCTTGCCGAGCGGCTTGAGATGCCACTTGTTCACCGCTGCTTCGGAAGCCAGCAGTACCCAGGAGGCGCCGTCGGTGATCTGCGAGCTGTTGGCGGCGGTGATGTTGCCGTATTTTTTGTCGAAGAACGGCTTCGGCTTGGCCATGCCGGCCAGGTCGGCATCGGCGCGCACACCGTCATCCTCGCGATAAACGTTGCCGTCGCCATCGACCAGCGGCACGATTTCGCCGAGATGGCCGGCCTGGCGCGCGGCGTAGGCGCGGCGGTGGCTCTGCACGGCGAATTCATCCATCTGCTGGCGGCCGATGCCGAATTTCCAGGCGAGGTTCTCGGCGGTCTGCCCCATCAACAGGCCGACCACCGGGTCGGTCAGGCCCTTCATCAGGCCGATCACCGGCGTCAGCAGCGCAGCCGGGCGCAGCTTCAGGAAATGTTTGAATTTCTGACTAGCGGTACGCATCGACATCATGGCCGCGAACCAGCGCACCATGGCGTCCGAATAGAGCAGCGGCGCCCGCGACAGCGCATCGACGCCGCCGGCCAGCACCAGTTGCGAACGGCCGCACTGGATATTGGCGATGGCCGAGTCGATGGCCTGCATGCCGGAGGCGCAATTGCGCATCACCGTCCAGCCCGGCACTTTCTTGCCGCAGCCCAGGCGCAACGCGACCATGCGGCCGATGTTGGTTTCGTCCGGCGACGGCGCGGCGCAGCCGAGGATCACTTCGTCGAGGTCGGACGGCGCGAACGGCTGGCGCAGCAGCAGCGTGCGCCCGGCCTGGGTCGCGAGGTCGGAGGCGGCGAACGGCCCCGGCCCTTTCTGCGCCTTGAGGAAGGGCGTGCGGGCGCCGTCCACCACGTAGATCGTCTGGGCCATGCTTACGCCGCCATCCGGCATTCGGCCGGCTTGTTAGCCGTCGCCACGCCGTAGTCGAAAGGGAAGTCGTCGACCCGGACGACGATGTCGCGCAGATGGTTGCGCCGCTGCATGAGTTCGTATTCGGCCGCCGTGATGACGCCCATTTCGAAGGCGACGATGGCGATGTCGCGCACGTTGGCTCGCGGGTTGTTGTCGAACTTGCCGGCCTTCTCGGCTTCGCGGATCTTGGCTTCGATGGCCTCGGCCTGCAGCGTGGCAGTCAGTGCCAGCTCGACGGCGCCGACCGGCTCGTCTTCGCTCGCCGGCAGGTAGCACTCGGCAGTCAGGCGGTCGCGGGTCGCCGACGGCGCGATCAGGGTCTTGGCGACCTGATGGCCGACCTCATCGGAAGGCACGACATAGGGGTGGCCCCAGGGGAAGATCGAGCGGTGCAGGAAGGCAGCGATGAAGCGCAACGGGAAGTTGGCGATGACGCCGTCGAACGCCTGCTGCGCCTTGTACATGGCGTCCCAGATCGCCCAGTGGGCAAGCGGGGCGTCTTCCGCCTTGCGCCCTTCGGCCTCGTAGCGCTTCAAGGTGCAGGAAATCAGGTACATCTGCGCCAGGATGTCGCCGAGACGGGCGGACAGCTTTTCGCGGCGCTTGACGCTGCCGCCCAACACCAGCAGCGAGATGTCGGAAAGGAAGGCGAAGGCGGCGGAGAAGCGGTTCAACTGCTGGTAGTAGCGGCGCATTTCCGGCGCCGTGTCGACATTGACGCCGGCGAAATGCGAGCCGGTCATGCCCAGCCACAGCGCGCGGAAGCCGTTCTTGATGGTGAAGCCGACATGGCCGAACAGCGCCTTGTCGAAATCGACCAGGCCCTTCTTGGTGTCCGGGTTCTGCGCCGCCTGCATTTCCGGCAGCAGGTAGGGATGGCAGCGGATCGCGCCCTGGCCGAAGATGATCAGCGAACGGGTCAGGATGTTGGCGCCTTCGACGGTGATGCCGATCGGCACCTGCTGGTAGGCGCGGCCGAGGAAATTCGACGGGCCGAGGCAGATGCCCTTGCCGCCGATGACGTCCATGCCGTCATTGACCACCTGGCGGGCGCGCTCGGTGACGTGGTACTTGGCGATGGCCGAGACCACCGAAGGCTTTTCGCCGAGATCGACGGCGCCGGCCGTCATCTTGCGCACGGCATCCATCATGTAGGTGTAGGCGCCGATCCGGGTCAGCGCCTCTTCGACGCCTTCGAACTTGCCGACCGCCATCTTGAATTGCGAACGCACCCGGGCATAGCCGCCGACGGTGCGCGCCGTCAGCTGCGCCATGCCGGTGTTCGACGACGGCAGCGAGATCGAGCGGCCGGCCGCCAGGCACTCCATCAGCATGCGCCAGCCCTGCCCGGCCAACTTCGGGCCGCCGATGATGAAGTCGAGCGGCATGAAGACATCCTGGCCACGGGTCGGGCCGTTCATGAACATGGCGTTGAGCGGGAAATGACGGCGGCCGGTATCGACGCCCGGATGGTCGTAGGGCACCAGGGCGCAGGTGATGCCGATGTGTTCCTTATCGCCCAACAGGCCGTCCGGATCGTAGAGGTGGAACGCCAGGCCGAACACCGTGCACACCGGGGCC
>DASUZG010000513.1:0-3579 GCA_036376995.1 Azonexus sp.
CGAAGGCCAGAAGATGTCGAAATCGAAGGGCAACGTGCTCGACCCGATCGACCTGATCGACGGCATCGACGTCGAGGCCCTGGTGCAGAAGCGGACCACCGGCCTGATGAACCCGAAGCAGGCGGAAAGCATCGCCAAGAAGACGAAGAAGGAATTCCCGGAAGGCATCCCGGCCTTCGGCACCGACGCGCTGCGCTTCACCTTCGCCAGCCTCGCCAGCCCGGGCCGCGACATCAAGTTCGACCTCAACCGCTGCGACGGCTACCGCAATTTCTGCAACAAGCTGTGGACCGCCACCCGCTTCGTGCTGATGAACGTCGAAGGCCACGACCTGGCGCTCGACCACCAGCAGACTGCCGGCGGCGCCTGCAGCGTGCCGGCCGGCGAAGCGCGCCTGAAATTCAGCTTCGCCGACCGCTGGATCGTCAGCCAGCTGCAGCGTGTCGAAGCCGAAGTCGAACAGCATTTCGTCGACTACCGTTTCGACCTGCTGGCGCAAGCGATCTACAAGTTCGTCTGGGACGAGTTCTGCGACTGGTACCTCGAAATCGCCAAGGTCGCGATCCAGACCGACGACGAAGCGCAGCAGCGCGGCGCCCGCCGGACCTTGATCCGCACGCTGGAAGCCATCCTGCGCCTGGCCCATCCGCTGATTCCGTTCGTCACCGAGGAACTGTGGCAGACGGTGGCGCCGATCGCCGGGCGCAAGACGCACGACTCGATCATGCTCGCCGCCTATCCGCGGGCTGATCTGTCGCGCCTGGATGAAGCCAGCGAAATGAAGGTCGAACGCCTCAAGGCCCTGACCTACGCCTGCCGCAACCTGCGCGGCGAGATGGGCCTGTCGCCAGCCCAGCGTACGCCGCTGCTGGTCGCCGGCGGCGGCGCCGAGATGAGCGATTTCGCCCCGATCCTTGCCGCCCTGGCCAAGCTCTCGGAAGTGCAGATCGTCGACGACATGCCGGAAGACGCCATGGCACCGGTTGCCGTGGTCGGCGAAACGCGCCTGATGCTCAAGGTCGAGATCGACGTCGCCGCCGAACGCGAGCGCCTGAAGAAGGAAATCGAGAAGCTCGAAAAGCAGATTTCCATCGCCCAGGGCAAGCTGTCGAACGAAGGTTTCGTCGCCCGCGCTCCGGCCGCCGTGGTCGAGCAGGAAAAGCAGCGGGTCGCCGAATTCTCGGCCACGCTGGACAAGCTCAAGCCGCAACTGGCCAAGCTGGGCTGAGCCCGACCCGCCCGGCGGCCTCTGTCAGGCCGCCGGCCGCAGGCTGACGCGGATCAGGCCGCGCAGCGCATTGCCCAGCCAGAAACCGCCAGCCAGGTCAGCCGGCAGCAGGACCGCCTCACGCGCCCGGCCGGCCGCCAGCAGTTCGGCGCGCTGCACGCCGGGCAGCGCGCCGCTGGCCAACGGCGGCGTCAGCAGCATGCCGTCGCGCTCGACGAAGACATTGCTGCGCGCGCCTTCGACCACTTCACCGCGCTCGTTGAGAAAGACCGCGTCGAACACTTCCGGATCACCGGCCAGCGCCTGCAGCGCCGCATCGTAGACGGCCCGTTCGGTGGTCTTGTGCCGGCGCAGCGGATCGCCGGAATCAATGCGTACGTCGGCCAGCACCGCCTGACAGGCTGTCGCCGGCGTGGCTTCCAGCGCAAACGACTGGATGGCCAGCACCCCATCGCGTCCGAGCGTCACCCGTACCCGGCGCAGGCCGTCCGCCGGCTGAGCTGCCAGTTGCCGGCGCAGGGCCGGCTCGTCGAAGGGAAAGCCGAACCACGCCGCCGAGCCGCGCAGGCGGGCCAGATGGCCGTTCAGCCGCGGGTAATGGCCATTCTCGCAACACAACGTCTCGATCAGGCGCAGCCCGGGATCGCAATCGCGCAGGAAGCGCGCCTTCAGCAGGCACTCCTGCCATTCGGCCGCCGGCTGCGAATCAGCAACGATGCCGCTGCCGACGCCGAGCCGGGCCGTGCCATCGGTGGCCAATTCCAGCGTGCGTATCGCCACATTCAGGCGGAAGTCGCCATCCGGCGCCAGCCAGCCGAGCGCCCCGGTGTAGGCACCGCGCGGCCCGATTTCCAGCTCGGCGGCAATCTGCATCGCCCGGATTTTCGGCGCCCCGGTGATCGAGCCGCAGGGAAACAGCGCCCGCAGGATGTCGCCGAAGCTGGCAGCACCGATCTCGGCCGAGATCGCCGAGACCATCTGCCACACCGTCGGGTAGGGCTCGACCTCGAACAGCCGGTCGACGCGGACGCTGCCCGGCACCGCGACGCGGCCCAGATCGTTGCGCAGCAGATCGACGATCATCAGGTTCTCGGCGCGATCCTTGGCCGAATGCAGCAGTTGCTCCGGCGGCACGCTGCGCGGCGCGGTGCCCTTCATCGGCCGGGTGTACAGTTGGGTGCCGCGCCGCTCGAGGAACAACTCGGGCGACAGCGACACCAGCCCCTGCGCCGCATCGCCGACGAAACCGCCATAGCGAACCGGCTGGCAGCGCCGCAGGCGGGCATAGAGCGCCAGCGGTGAGCCGAACCAGGTGCCGGTCATGGGCAAGGTCAGGTTGACCTGGTAACAGTCGCCCTCGAAGATCAGCTGGCGGATGCGCTCGACTGAGCGCAGATAGTCTGCCTCGGCCATCTGCGGCGCCAGGCCGCCGACGCCGGCCGCCGCCTCGCCGGCCTGCTGCAACCAGGCCTCGGCGTCGGCGGCATTCAGCTGCCGGCAGCGAGCGAAGCGCCAGAAGCGGGCCAGCGGCACATCCGCGGGCGGCAACCACGCTTCAGGCGCGCTGTGCGGCTCGAGCAGATAGCCAAACTCGTAGGCCAGGCTGACGACGGTCCAGTGCGACGACGCCTGCAGGCGCGCCAGCACGGAATCCAGGTCGTTGCGGTCATGAATTTCGAGGCAATCGACCGGCTCCTCGAACAGCCAGGCGGCCGGGGCACCGGCCGGCGCCTGCCGGTCCTCGAAAAACGCGTACAACGGTGGGATTACTTGCGCTTCAGGAAGAACTCGTAAACGCGATCCGCTTCGTTCTGGCCGAGCAGTTCGTTACCGGTCTGCTTGGCAAAAGCGGGGAAGTCCTTCAGCGAACCCGGATCGGTGGCCAGCACGCGCAACACCTGGCCGGATTCCATCTCGGCCAGCGCCTTCTTGGTGCGCAGGATGGGGAGCGGGCAATTCAGGCCCTTGACGTCGAGATCGCGATCGAATTCCATGGTGGTCCAGGTTCCGGGTTAGAGGCGCGATTTTAACCTCAATTGCGGCGCTCCTTCAGTTCCTCCAGGCGCAGGCGCTTGAGTTCGCGCAACCGGGCGTCGATCGCCGACATCACGTAGAAATTGGCGTCGCCGGCCTTTTGCGCCAGCTCGAGCTGTTCGATGGCGGCGGCCGTCTGCCCCTGCAGCGCGAACACGTCGGCCAGCGCCTGATGCTGTTGCGCCTCGCGGCCCAAACCGGCATGACCGGCGGCGCGCAGGCGGTGGTAACGCACGGCATCGGGCTGCCACTGCAGCTGCGCATCGGCCAGCCGCAGCGCCTCCTCGAAGTGCCGGGTGCCGATCAGGGCCTGCGCG
>DASUZG010000514.1:0-5585 GCA_036376995.1 Azonexus sp.
CCTTTCAGCCCAGATTGCGAACCGAGGCTCGCTACCTGCATAAAAAAACCGGATTCATCCGGTTTTCAAATAATTGGCGGAGTGGACGGGACTCGAACCCGCGACCCCCGGCGTGACAGGCCGGTATTCTAACCGACTGAACTACCACTCCGCACTTTAACCTGCACTACCAAATTCTTGGCGTCCCCATGGGGATTCGAACCCCAGTTACCGCCGTGAAAGGGCGGTGTCCTAGGCCTCTAGACGATGGGGACCCGGACTATTTCTACTGCTTTTACTACGCTCTTTCACGTTGCTTGGTGGAGGTAAGCGGGATCGAACCGCTGACCTCTTGCATGCCATGCAAGCGCTCTCCCAGCTGAGCTATACCCCCGCCGCGAAAGAAGGCCGCATTATAGGGACCGTCCTGGTCCTTGTAAAGAGGCTTTCGCGATTTTCAGAGATGTTTTTTCAGTGCCATGACAACGCGATCACGGCCGATCATCTCGACCAGCGCATCGACCGACGGTGCCTGCGCCTGACCGGTCAGGATCACACGCAGCGGCATTGCCAGCTTGGGCATCTTCAGGCTGTGCTTGGCAAGCGTTTCCTTGATCAGCGCGCCGATCGCCGGGGCTTCCCAACTCACATCGCCCAGGCCGGCGACGAAATCGGCCAGCGCCGGCAGGGTTTCGGCCGACAGATGCTGGGCTAGCAGCTCGGGGCTGGCCTCGGCGCCGGTGTAGAACACCTCGACGGCATCGGCCAGCACGTTCAGCGTGTTGCAGCGGTCGACATAGAGCGTGACGGCCTTGGTCAGGTCGGGACCGCTGGTCGTGGCGACGCCGCGCGCCGTCAGACGGGCGGCGATGCGGTCGGCCAGATCGGCCGGCGGCAGCTGCTTCATATAGTGCTGGTTCAGCCACAGCAGCTTTTCGGTGTTGAACTGGGCGGCCGAGGCAGTGATGTGGTCGAGGTCGAACCATTCGACGAACTGCTGGCGCGAGAAAACTTCATCGTCGCCATGCGACCAGCCCAAGCGCGCCAGATAATTGATGACCGCCTCGGTCAGGAAGCCGTCCTCGTCGTACTGCATCACCGACACGGCGCCGTGGCGCTTGGAGAGCTTGGCGCCGTCGTCGCCGAGAATCATCGACAGGTGGGCGTACAGCGGTACGTCGGCGCCCAGTGCCTGCAGGATGTTGATCTGGCGCGGCGTATTGTTGACGTGGTCGTCGCCGCGGATGACGTGGGTGATGCCCATGTCCCAATCGTCGACGCAGACGCAGAAATTGTAGGTCGGGGTGCCGTCGGCGCGGGCGATGATCAGGTCATCGAGTTCGCTGTTGGCGATCTCGATGCGGCCCTTGACCTGGTCGTCCCAGGCGACGACACCGTCCTTCGGATTCTTGAAGCGGACCACCGGCGGCACGTCGGCCGGCGGCTGCGGCAGCGTCTTGCCGGCTTCCGGACGCCAGCGGCCGTCGTAGCGGGGCTTTTCCTTCTTGGCTTCCTGCTCGGCGCGCAGGGCGTCGAGTTCATCCTTGGTCGTGTAGCAATAATAGGCACTGCCATCGGCCAGCATCTGCCGGATCGCTTCCTTGTAGCGGTCCATGCGCTGCATCTGGTAGAACGGGCCTTCGTCGTGTGTCAGTTCCAGCCAGTTCATGCCGTCGATGATCGCCTGCACCGCTTCCGGCGTCGAACGGGCGACGTCGGTATCTTCGATGCGCAGGATGAACTGGCCGCCGTGGCGGCGGGCATAGGCCCAGGAGAACAGGGCGGTGCGGGCGCCGCCGATATGCAGGTAACCGGTGGGGCTGGGGGCGAAACGGGTGCGAACGGGCTTCATGGGCTGCAAAATCCAGGCTGAAACAAAGTCCGCTATTCTAGCCGACCCGGGTTTGACCCGCTGTCCGAGTTGTGTTCTAATGCGCGCCTCTCGTGAGGGCGGTTAGCTCAGCGGTAGAGCACTGCCTTCACACGGCAGGGGTCACTGGTTCGATCCCAGTACCGCCCACCATGCGCCATTTGGCATATGGTCCCTCGCGAGAATGTTGCCCATGCGGCAAAAAACGAAAGCCAGCCCAACTTCACGTTGCGCTGGCTTTGTTGTTTTCGGGTTCCCGTCGGGCTTCAGGCGGCGGTGTACCAGTTCCTTGAGGCGTTAACGACCTTCACCACCAGCAACATGGCCGGCACTTCGATCAGCACGCCGACCACGGTGGCCAGCGCGGCTCCGGATTCGAAACCGAACAGACTGATGGCGGCGGCGACGGCCAGTTCGAAGAAATTGGACGCGCCGATCAGGGCCGACGGACAGGCGACATTGTGCTGTTCGCCGAGGGCGCGGTTGAGCCAGTAGGCGAGCGCCGAGTTGAAGAACACCTGGATCAGGATCGGCACGGCCAGCAGGGCGATGACCAGCGGCTGCCGCAGGATGGCCTCGCCCTGGAAAGCAAACAGCAGCACCAGCGTCGCCAGCAGCGCGGCGATGGACCACGGGCCGATTTTTGCCATGGCCGCGTCGAAGGCTGCCTGGCCGCGGGCCAGCAGGCGCTTGCGCCACCATTGCGCCAGGATCACCGGAATCACGATGTACAGCACGACCGAGGTCAGCAGCGTAGCCCAGGGCACGGTGATGGCCGAGAGGCCGAGGAGGAGGGCGACCAGCGGCGCGAAGGCGAAGACCATGATGGTGTCGTTGATGGCGACCTGCGACAGCGTGAAGAGCGGATCGCCGTTGGTCAGCCGGCTCCACACGAAGACCATGGCGGTGCACGGAGCGGCAGCGAGCAGGATGAGGCCGGCGATATAGCTGTCGAGCTGTTCGGCCGGCAGCAGCGGGGCGAACAGCTGGCGGATGAACAGCCAGCCGAGGAAGGCCATCGAGAACGGTTTGACCAGCCAGTTCACGAACAGGGTGACGCCGATACCGCGGACGTGTCGCCGGATCTCGGCCAGCGCCCCGAAATCGACCTTGACCAGCATCGGGATGATCATCACCCAAATGAGCAGGCCGACCGGCAGATTGACCCGGGCGATTTCCATCCGGCCGATGGCCTGGAACAGCTCCGGCATCCACTTGCCGAGGGCGATGCCGGCCGCGATGCAGAGGAATACCCATATCGTCAGGAAGCGTTCGAAAACGCTCATCGGCGCCGGGGCGGACGACGGGCTGACGGCTTGGCATTGAAGGCTCATTGCGCGCTCTCCGCGTGAATACGTCCGGCCGCCTCGGTGATTTCGGCGGCCGTCATGGTTTCGATCGGCAAGGCGACGAAGGCTGCGATGCGCTGCTCGAGCTGGCGATAGGCCGCTTCGAAGGCTTCCCGGCGAGCGGCCAGCGGTTCGACGTGCGCCGGGTCGGCGATGCCCCAGTGTGCCGTCGTCGGGTGGCCGGGCCAGACGGGGCAGGCTTCGCCGGCCGCGCTGGCGCAGACGGTAAAGATGAAATCGATGGCTGGCGCGTCCGGTGCGGCGAATTCGTCCCACGACTTGCTGCGCGCTGCAGGCGGTGAAATGCCGTGCTTGACCAGGGTTTCCAGGGCCACCGGATTGACCGTGCCGGAAGGCCGGCTGCCCGCCGAATACGCCTTGAAGCGGGCGCCGCCCAGATGGTTGAACAGGGCCTCGCCGAGTATCGAGCGGGCGGAATTGCCGGTGCACAGCACCAGGACGCTGTAGGGAGGTCGGTTCATTTCTGCTCGGGAAGGCAGGCGAGGGCAGGGTGGCAAAGCGCCGGCGGCTCGCCGCAGGGTTGTCCGCCACAGCATTGCTCGGTCAGGTAAGCCAGCAGGGCATTCATGGCCGGGTAGTTGGCCGAGTAGTAGATGAAGCGCCCGGATTGGCGGGAGATGGCCAGGCTGGCATGGACCAGTTCCTTCAGATGAAAGGACAGGCGGCCATTGGCCTCGGTGCCTAGTTGTTCGGCAATACGGCCGACGGCCAAGCCGTCCGGGCCGGCCTGAACCAGCAGGCGGAAGATCTGCAGGCGGGTTTCCTGGGCGAGGGCGCCCAAGGCGGAAACGGCATTGGTGAGTTCCATGTTTCAATAATAATTTAAATGATGAGATGCGCCAATGGCAGGCTGCAGCGGTCGACCGGCGACGGGGCCTCGCTGGTGGGCCGAATATTGCTTGATTTCAGACATGCGGTTGGTTCTCCGAGCGACGGAAAAGTGAGGTGCGTGATGGCTGAGACACCATGGCAGGCATGGCTGGTTTTTTGCGGTGACGGGGCGCCTTCGGCTGCACGCATGGCGGTTTTCGTCGGGGACTCAAGTCTTTTGGGAGCATTGCGATGTCTGTCCCACTCAATGAAGAAACCCTGTTCTGGATGCGCCTAGCCGCTTTCGCCGGCCTGTCCGAGCACATCCTGGCCACCGGGGCGCCGCTGGCGGATGCCGAGGAATTGCTGCTCGGCTGGGTGCTGCCCGGCAGCTTGCCGTCGCGCTATGCCTGCCTGGCCGGCGGGATGGCGAATGCGACGGCGTCCGGCGTCTGACTGTTTTTTGGGCAGCGCCCCTAAGTCCTTGAGCGCGCAGGGGGTGGAAAGCCTCATCCCCGCCCGGCCCACAGGCTTATCCACAGGAATTGTGGGTGAAACCGCCGCGGCGATGCTCAGCGGGAGTGCGGCCGGGCACCGACTTGGTGCTTGCGGCGGCCCCTGAGCCAATGCCACAGGGCTTCGACGGCATAGGGCAAAACCGCGCTGGCGCCCAGCAGGACAAGTATTTCACCTGAAAGCATGGTTTTCGCCTCCGCTCCGGCAATGGTTTATGGTGAATGGATGCATATCGCATGCCCGGCATCGGGGTCGCGTTCCTGACAGTTTTCGCCGTGCTGGAATATTTGGCGGAATGGTGTAGAGTCAAGGCAGGACGTTGATTTGTTTAGGAGTAGGTCATGGATATCCAATCGGTTAGTGCAGGTGTCAATCCCTTCACCACGTCGACCAACACCGCCCAGACTCAGCAAACACAGCAGGCGCAGCAGGCACGCCAGGCCGAACAGCAGGAGCAGCCGCGTCCGGAGCAGCGGGTCGAACGTGCGGAAGAGCCGCCGAAACCGGTGACCAATGCGCAAGGCCAGCGCACCGGTACGCTGATCAACGTCGTCGCCTGAGCGGGCGGATCACGACGGGCATTCACAGAACCGACCATGGCCATCGCCGCCAGCGCAGGCTTGCAGTCGCCGGGCAGCGGAATCTGGGGACAGGTTCAGCAGCAGCAGGCACAACGCAACGCCGACCAGGCCGAGCAGCAGGCACGAACCCTGCAGGCGCAGGCGCGGCAGGCACAGTCGGTGGCCGACCAGGCGCAGGAAAATGCCCGCTCGCTGAAAGTCGAGTCGTCGCAGGCGCGGGCCGATGCCGACAATGCGCAGCGCGGCGTCGTGGCGCTGCGGTCGCTGAACGAAGTCCAGAGCGGCTTCAGCGAATTGCGCGAACAGATCGCGCAGGTAGTGCAGACGCCGGTCGCCAGCCAGCAGCCGGCGGCCCCGGTGGTCAATACCTCCGGGCAGACGACCGGGACGCTGGTCAATGTGACCGCCTGAAACAGCGGCCGACACTGGCATCGAGGGCGCTGCGGCGCCCTTTTTCAT
>DASUZG010000515.1:0-10090 GCA_036376995.1 Azonexus sp.
GCGCCCGACGGCACCCCAGGCCGATCTCGACCCCGGCCAACGGCGCCGCAATGTCCGCGGCGCCTTTGCCTGCAACGCCGACCTCCACGGGCGCGCCATCGTGCTAGTCGATGACGTCATGACCACCGGCGCCAGTGCCGACGAATGCGCCCGCGTGCTCCGCCTGCACGGCGCCGGACCGGTCATGGTCGCCGTCGCGGCCCGCGCGCTCAAGCACGGATCGTGATTTAATCGCGGACTTTCAGCCACCGCCCAGCCTTCACCGCGTGTTCGCCGTCGTCCTCTTCCAGCCGGAAATCCCGCCCAACACCGGCAACATCATCCGCCTGTGCGCCAACACCGGCGCCGAGCTGCATCTGGTCGAGCCGCTCGGCTTCGACATCACCGATAAGGGGCTGCGCCGGGCCGGACTGGATTATCACGAGTACGCCCGGGTCCTGCGCCATGCCGACTGGCCGGCGTGCAAGGCCGCACTGGCCGGGCGCCGCCTGTTCGCGATGACGACCAAGGGCAACGCCAGCCCCTACACGACGGCGCTGCAGCCGGAGGATGCGTTTGTCTTCGGCCGCGAAACCAGCGGCCTGCCGCCCGAGATAGTGGCCGAATTCGCGCCGGAATGCCGCCTGCGCCTGCCGATGCAGCCGGGGCAGCGCAGCCTGAACCTGTCGAATGCCGCCGCCGTCACCGTATTCGAAGCCTGGCGCCAGCACGGTTTTGCCGGTTCGCTCTAGGCCAGTTCTTCCTTGGGATCGCGCGCCATCAGCTGTTCAACCGCCTGGGCAGCACCAAGGCGCCCGTCGAGCACGGCCGCCACGGCGGCACTGATCGGCATGTCGACGCCCAGTTCGCGGGCCAGCCGGTCGACTTCGCGGGCGGTGTAGACCCCCTCGGCAACGTGGCCGAGTTCGTCGAGAATCTGCGCCAGCGACTTGTCCTGGGCCAGAGCCAGCCCGACGCGCCGATTGCGCGACAAATCGCCGGTACAGGTCAGGATCAGGTCGCCCATGCCAGCCAGACCCATGAAGGTCTCGCGCTGGCCGCCCAAGGCCACGCCGAGGCGGGCGATTTCGGCCAGGCCGCGGGTCATCAGCGCGGCCCGCGAATTGAGGCCGAGCCCCAGGCCATCGCAGGCACCGGTAGCAATGGCCAGGACGTTCTTGACCGCCCCGCCGACTTCGACGCCGACGAGATCGTCGTTGGCGTAGATGCGCAGACGGGCGGCATGCAACTGTCGCGCCGCGTCGCGGGCAAAGGCGGGGTTATTGGCCGCCAGCGCTATCGCCGTCGGTTGGCCGGCGGCGACTTCCTCGGCAAAACTCGGGCCGGAAAGGGCACCGAAGACCGCGTTCGTGCCCAGCACTTCGCTGACCACCCGATGCGGCAGCTTGCCGCTGCCTGCTTCGAAGCCCTTGCACACCCACAGCAGCGGTAATTTGATACCAAGGTCGCGCAATTTCTCGACAGTCGGACGCAGGCCGGCAATCGGCGTGGCGACCAGCAGCAGCTCGGCATCGGCCACCGCTACTGCAAAGTCGGTGGCAATGGCGACACCGGCCGGCAGGGAATACCCGGGAAAGAAACGGCGGTTTTCGCGAAATTCGCGCAGGTCGGCCGCAACATCCTCTTCACGCGACCAAAGGGTCACCTGGTGTTTGCCGGCAAAGGCGATGGCCAGCGCGGTACCCCAGGCACCGGCTCCGAGCACAGTCAGCTTCATAGGCCCCAGACCTGCGTGCTGCGGACGAAGCCGGTGGCGCCGTCGCGATGCTTGACCTTGGCCCAGCCCGGCGCTGCCGGGCCGAGCAGCTCGACGGCGACCCACTTGTCGAGTTCGGCGACGATCGGCGCATCGGCATGGTCGGCCTGGCGGATTTCCGCCCGGGCAGCGATCACCACCAGATTACGCCGCTCGGCCAGATGAGCGGCCTCGATCCAGGCCAACGAGCCTTCGGCGTCGCGCACCTTGGCCCAGCCTTCGAGCCGGACCACGATCTCGACCGGCGTCTGGGCCTTGATCAGATACAGCTTGCGCCCCTTCTGCGACGGCGTGTCGTAGAGGATCGCCGCCGGCACGTCGACGGTGCGGAACTCGCCGGCTGCCGCCGAGCCGGCAAGGCCGGCCAGCAGCAGGGCGGGAAGAAGACGCCGCAGCATGGCCGTGGTCCTTACTGGATCGTCGCCTCTGCCGCGCCCTGGGCCTGGTCCTGCTCCTGCAGGCGCTGCATGTACATGGCCTCGAAATTGACCGGCTGCAGGACGATCGGCTGGAAGCCGGCACGGCTAACGGCGTCGGAGACGACTTCGCGGGCGTAGGGGAAGAGGATGTTCGGGCAGGCGACGGCGATCAGCGGCTCGATCTGCTCCTGCGGCACGTTCTGGATGCGGAACACGCCGCCCTGGCCGACTTCGACCAGAAACACGTTCTTTTCGCCGACGGTGGCAGTCACCGTCACGGTCAGCACGACTTCATAGACGCTGTCGCCGACCAGGCGGCCGCCGGTGTTGAGCTGGATCTGGATCTGCGGGGCTTCGCGCTCGAGGAAGACTTCCGGTGCGTTCGGCACTTCGACGGACAGGTCCTTGACGTAGAGCTTCTCGATGCCGAAAACGGGTTGTGCGTTCTGTTCCATGATGTTCTTTCGAAAAATGGGTGAAATATTCAGGAGCCCGCCGGTTCGAGCAGCGGTTTCAGCCCGCCGGCCGCATCGAGGGCATACAGGTCGTCGCAGCCGCCGACGTGGGTATCGCCGATGTAGATCTGCGGCACCGTGCGCCGGCCGGTGCGCTGCATCATTTCATCGCGCCGCTCGGAATCGAGATCGACCCGCACCTCGGTGATTTCGGCGACGCCACGCGCCGTCAGCAACTGCTTGGCGCGGATGCAGAACGGACACACCGCGGTCGTGTACATCAGGACCGGCACGCTCATTTGCTGCGCGTTCCCTTCTTCAGCGGATAACCGGCCGCCACCCAGGCATCGACACCGCCGGCCAGGGCATAGGTCTTGGTGAACCCGCCCTTCTGCAACTCGGCGCAGGCCTTGTTGGAGCGCATGCCCGCCGCGCAGCAGACGAGCAGGGCGCGATCCTTGAATTTCTCCAGCTCGCCGAGCCGCTCGGCGAGCTTGCCGGCCGGGATGTTCCGCGCTTCCGGCAAATGACCGGCGGCGAATTCGTCGGCTTCACGCACATCGACGATGCAGGCATCCTCGCGGTTGATCAGCTGCGTCGCCGCGGCCGGGCTCAGCGCATTGCCGGCCTGGCGGGCGAACATCGGCCACAGCAGGCCGAGGGCGCTGGTCACGACGACCGCGATCAGCAAAATATTCTGGTTGATGAATTCCATCGGCATTCAGCGGGACTCCTCGCCACAAAAAACTTCGCGCATCATACCGACAAGCTGCAGCGTCCGCTGATCGCCCACGCGGTAGTAGACGCGGTTGGCATCCTTGCGGGTCACCAGCACCCCCTTCTCGCGCAGGATCGCCAGGTGCTGGGAAATGTTGCTCTGCGAGGTACCGACCGCCTCGACGATGTCCTGCACGCAAACTTCCTGATCGCCCAACACGCACAGCACCTTGAGTCGCAGGGGATGCGCGATCGCCTTCAGCGCACGCGCCGCCAGCTCGATGTGCTCCTGCTTTTCGATCAGGTTGGAGGAAGGGCTTTCCAAGACAAAACCTCGTTATCGGTGAATGGATCATTATAAAATACGGCCTTGCGTTTCGCCGACCTTAATCACCGTCAAATTCCCCATGGCCCAACGAAAAGAACGCGCCGCCGCACCACGGTGCGAGCCGAGCGCCGGGCCGTTGCGGACAGCGCCGCGCGCTCCCGACCGGCGGCGAACGGCGGCCCTGCTGACCGCCATGTTCCTGGCCGTCGCCCCGGCGGCGGCCCAGAAGAAAACACCGGCCGCGACGCCGGAAATCGCCGAACACCAGGCCGACCTCGGTGAATTGCGCGGCCGCATCGAAACCCTGCGCAAGGAGCTGAACGCCAGCGAGGAAAACCGCGCCGATGCGGCCGGCCGGCTGCGCGAGTCGGAACGACAGATTTCCCGTCTGCAGCGCGAGTTGCACGAACTGGCCGAGCAACGCGGCAAGCTGCAGCGCAACCTGCAGAGTCTGGAACAGCAATCGGCCGAGCTGGGCACCACCCTCGGCCAGCAGCAGGCGCAACTGGAGCGCCTGCTCTACAAGCAGCATCTGCGCGGCACTCCGGATTCGCTGCAGATGCTGCTCAATGGCGACGATCCGAACCAGATGGCGCGCGATCTGCACTACCTGGCGGCCATCGCCCACAGCCGCGCCGACCTGATGGAGGAAATCGGCAAGACGCTGGCGCGCAAGAAATCGCTGGCCGCCGACGCCCGCGAACGCAGCGCCGAACTGGCCGAGGTCGAGTCGGAACAGCAGCAGCGCGCCGGCGAGCTGAACCGCCAGCGCGACGAGCGCAAGGCGCTGTATGCCGAGATGTCAAGCAAGGTCAAGGCGCAGCGCCGGGAAATCGGCGAATTGCAAAAGGACGAGAAGCGCCTGACCCAGCTGATCGACCGCCTGTCGAAAATCCTCGCTGCCCAGGCAGCCCAGGCCGCGCGCGCCGAGGCTGCCCGCGCCCGCGCGGCCGAAGCAGCGCGCCAGCGGGCACAGGCGGCCCCGGCGCCGAGCGCACCAACGCGCAGCGAACCAGCGCCGCCGCGCCCGGTCGAAGCCGAGAACCGTTACGAACCAGCACCTAGCGACGGCAGCTTCGCCCGCCAGAAGGGGCAGTTGCGCCTGCCGGTGCGCGGCACCGTGGCTGGCCGCTTCGGCGCGCCGCGCGAAGGCGGCGGCGCCTGGCGCGGGCTGTTCATCAAGGCCGGCAGCGGCAGCGAGGTCAAGGCCATCGCCAACGGCCGGGTGGTTTTCGCCGAGTGGATGCGCGGCTTCGGCAACCTCTTGATCGTCGACCACGGCAATGCCTACCTGTCGATCTACGGCAACAACGACTCGCTGCTCAAACAGGTCGGCCAGGCGGTCAAGGGCGGCGAGACGGTGGCCACCGTGGGCAACAGCGGAGGCAATCCGGAATCCGGTTTATACTTTGAACTCCGCCACCAGGGGCAACCGATCGACCCGATGAAATGGGCTAGTCTGAAATGAGCAAAGCAAAAACCGTCAGTTTGATTGTGGGTGGATTCCTGGCTGGCGCCATGATCAGCCTGCACCTGCCCGCCCTGGCCGACAAGGAACCCAATCCCGGCCTGCCGATCGACGAGCTGCGCACCTTCGCCGAGGTCTATAGCGCGATCAAGCAGGGCTACGTCGAGCCGGTCGAAGACAAGAAGATGATCACCAATGCCATTTCCGGCATGCTGGCCAATCTCGATCCGCACTCCGCCTATCTCGACGCCGATGCCTTCAAGGACCTGCAGGTCGGCACCCAGGGCGAATTCGGCGGCCTCGGCATCGAAGTCGGCATGGAGGACGGTCTGGTCAAGGTCGTCTCCCCGATCGAGGACACCCCGGCCTACCGCGCCGGCATCAAGTCCGGCGACCTGATCTTCAAGCTCGACGAAACCCCGGTCAAGGGCCTGACGCTGGCCGATGCCGTCAAGAAGATGCGCGGCAAGCCGAAGACCTCGATCAAGCTCGGCATCCTGCGCAAGGGCGAGGCCAAGCCGCTGGAAATCACGCTGGTCCGCGAAGTGATCAAGGTGCAGAGCGTCAAGTCCAAGCTGATCGAACCCGGTTACGGCTGGGTCCGCGTCACGCAGTTCCAGGAAAACACCGTGGCCGACCTGGCCAAGCATCTCGGCACGCTGTACAAGGACGGCAAGCTGAACGGCCTGGTGCTCGATCTGCGCAACGACCCGGGTGGCCTGTTGAATGGCGCCATCGGCGTCTCCGCCGCCTTCCTGCCGCCCGACGTCAAGGTCGTCTCGACCGACGGCCGCGCCGAGGATGCCAAGCAGGAATTCCTCGCCCGGCCGCGCGACTATCTGCGCGGCACGCGGGAAGACCCGCTGCGCACGCTGCCGGCCGACATCAAGCAGGTGCCGATGGTGGTGCTGGTCAACAGCGGCTCGGCCTCGGCCTCCGAAATCGTCGCCGGCGCGCTGCAGGACCACAAGCGCGCGGTGATCATGGGCACCCAGACCTTCGGCAAGGGCTCGGTGCAATCGGTCGTGCCGCTGCCGGGCAACACCGCGATCAAGCTGACCACGGCCCGCTACTACACGCCGGAAGGCCGTTCGATCCAGGCCAAGGGTATCGTTCCCGACATCGTCGTCGAGGAATCGGCCAACGGCAACGCGGCCGCCGCCGCGCGCATCCGCGAGGCCGACCTCGAGCGCCACCTGACCAACGATCGCGAGAAGGAAGCGCCGCCGCGCAGCGAGACGAAGCCGGCCGCCAAGCCGACCACCGGCAAGCCCGGCAAGGAGCGGAACAGCAAGGAAGAGGAAGACGACGAGATGCCGCAGCGCCTCGAGTACGCCGGCACGAGCGACTACCAGTTCCAGCAGGCGCTGAATCTGCTCAAGGGCCTGAAAATCATCCAGCACAAGCCGAAATAACCAGCCGACGGGGAGGCGCGATGCACGACTCGGACCTGAAAAAGAAGCGCGAGATCCAGTTCGCCAAGTTCCCGCCCGGCCAGGTGCCGGAAGCGGCCGACGACCTGCAGGGCATCGAGCAGCTGGAAATCGAGGCCAAGTACGAAAAGCGCGCTGTCGGCGTGGCCTACGACCTGCGCCAGCACACGTTGCGCGAACTTGACGAGCACCTGGTAGACAAGGGCTACCACCTCGACAACACGCTGATGACCAAGCTGACTCGGGCGTTGATCTACTACGTCGAGGACACCCAGTTGCACAACATGGATGCCCCGGAAAAGCGCATCAAGCGCTCCGAACAGGAGGCCTACGTCAAGGCCTGGGAACACCATCCGCACGGCGACCACGACGACACGCCGCCGGAGTGGCGGGAATACAAATAGCCGCCGGAATGGGAGCGGGCAGTTCGCCCGCCCCCACCGCCTCACCCTGTCATGAACGACGAGCAGCTTCTCCGCTACAGCCGCCACATCCTGCTCGACGCACTCGGCATCGAAGGCCAGGAGAAGATTCTCGCCACCCACGCGCTGATCGTCGGGGCCGGCGGACTCGGTTCGCCGGCAGCGCTGTACCTGGCTTCGGCCGGTATCGGCAAGATCACGCTGGTCGACGACGACAGCGTCGATTTCACCAACCTGCAGAGGCAGATCCTGCACACCCAGGCGCGCGTCGGCCAGGCCAAGGCCGAATCCGGGCGCCAGGCGCTGCACGCGATCAATCCCGAGATCGCCGTGGTGCCGCTGCAGCAGCGCCTGTCGGGCGAAGCACTCGACGCGCTGGTGGCGACGGCCGACCTGGTGCTCGATTGCACCGACAACTTCGCCACCCGTCACGCCATCAACCGGGCCTGCGTGCACCACAGGAAGCCGCTAGTCTCTGGCGCCGCCATCCGCTTCGACGGCCAGATCAGCGTCTACGACCTGCGCCGCGACGATGCGCCGTGCTATCACTGCCTGTTCCCGGAAGGCGAGGATGTCGAGGAGGTGCGCTGCGCGGTGATGGGAGTCTTCGCGCCACTGACCGGCATCATCGGCACCATGCAGGCGGCCGAAGCGCTCAAACTCGCAGCCGGCATCGGCGAAAGCCTGAACGGCCGACTGCTGCTGCTCGATGCGATGGAAATGGAGTGGCGCAGCGTCCGCTTCAAGAAGGACCCGGCCTGCGCCGTGTGCGGCCCTACGCCGGCCGGGCAAGCACCCGGATATCTGCCCCGACCTGACGCAGATCGCGAACCTGCAGCCGGCGCTTGCCGTCTAGGCTAGCCAGTTCGGGGAGGTCGAACAGGCCGCTGGCCGTATGGCCGATCAGGCACGGCGCCAGATAGAGCAGCAGTTCATCGACGAGGCCTTCGCGCAACAGCGAACCGTTCAGCTTGAAACCGGCCTCGGCGTGGATCTCATTGATGCCACGCCGTCCGAGTTCAGCCAGCAGCGCGGCCAGCTCGACCTTGCCGGCGGCATTGGGCAGGATCAACACCTCGGCCCCGACGGCCTGCAAGGCGGTCACTTTTTCCGCATCGGCGACAGCGCCGGCAACCAGCACCGGCCCGCCCTGCAGAATGCGCGCCGTCAGCGGAATTTCCAGCCGGCTGTCGACGACCACGCGCAGCGGCTGGCGCGGCGTCTCGACATCGCGCACATTGAGTTGCGGATCGTCGTCGCGTACCGTGCCGATCCCGGTCAGGATCGCACAGGCCCGTGCCCGCCAGCGCTGGCCGTCGCGTCGCGCGTCCGGCCCGGTGATCCACCGACTGACGCCGTTGGTCAACGCCGTCTTGCCGTCCAGGCTAGCCGCCGCCTTCAGCCGCAGCCAGGGGCGACCGCGCATCATGCGCGCGATGAAGCCGATGTTCAGTTCGCGCGCTTCATTCTCCAAGAGGCCGCAAGCCGTCTCGATCCCGGCCGCCTGCAACAGGGCCAGGCCCTTGCCGGCGACCAGCGGATTGGGATCGCTCATGGCGGCAACGACGCGCGCCACGCCGGCGGCGATCAGCGCCTCGGCGCAGGGCGGCGTGCGGCCGTGGTGACTGCACGGCTCCAGCGTCACGTAGGCGGTGGCTCCGCGCGCCCGTGCGCCGGCGGCACGCAGGGCATGGACTTCGGCATGCGGCTCGCCGGCTTTCTCGTGCCAGCCCTCGCCGACGACCTGGCCGGCCGCGTCGACCAGCACGCAACCGACGCGCGGATTGGGACTGGTCGTCCACAGGCCGCGTTCGGCCAGTTGCAGCGCCTGCGCCATCCAGCGATGGTCGGCGGCGGAAAAGCTCATTTCTTGCGGGGTGGCGGGGAGACTTCGCGGATCGCCCGGGAGAAGGCGTCGACGTCCTCGAAGTTGCGGTAAACCGAGGCGAAGCGGATGTAGGCGACCTTGTCGAGCTTCTTCAGCTCGCGCATCACCAGTTCGCCCAGTTGCTGCGTGCTGACTTCGCGCTCGCCGGCCGACAGCAGGCGCTCCTCGATGTCGGCGACGGCGGCATCGACCGCCTCGATGCTGACCGGCCGCTTGCGCAGCGCGAGTTCCAGGCTGGCGCGCAGCTTGGCGCGGCTGAATTCGGTGCGCAGGCCATTCTTCTTGACCACCTGCGGCAGCTGGATTTCGGCCCGCTCGTAGGTGGTGAAGCGCTTGTCGCAGGCATTGCACTTTCTGCGGCGACGCACGACGTCGCCGTCGTCGTTCAGACGGGTATCGGCTACCGCCGTATCTTCGGCACCGCAGAAAGGACACTTCATGGTTGTTCAGCAGTCAGGGAGCGGATCGGGCCGGCTTGCCGGCCACCCGACCCTCTCCTCATTCCTCAGGCGCCGTAGACCGGGAACTTCTTGCACAGCGCCGCCACCTTGGCGCGCACGGTGGCGGCCACGGTTTCGTCGTTGGGCGCATCGAGCACGTCGGCGATCAGGTGAGCGATGGTTTCCGACTCGATCTCGGTGAAGCCGCGGGTGGTCATCGCCGGCGAGCCGATGCGGATGCCGGAGGTGACGAAGGGCTTCTGAGGGTCGTTCGGGATACCGTTCTTGTTGACCGTGATGTGGGCGCGGCCGAGCGCGGCTTCGGCTTCCTTGCCGGTGATGTTCTTCGAGCGCAGGTCGACCAGGAAGACGTGGCTTTCGGTGCGGCCGGAGACGATGCGCAGGCCGCGCTCCTCGCCCAGCACGCGGGCCATCACGCGGGCGTTCATGATCACCTGCTCCTGGTAGCGCTTGAAGTCCGGCGCCGCGGCTTCCTTGAAGGCAACGGCCTTAGCGGCGATCACGTGCATCAGCGGGCCGCCCTGCAGGCCCGGGAAGATGGCGGAGTTGATGGCCTTTTCATGCTCGGCCTTCATCAGCACGACGCCGCCGCGCGGACCGCGCAGGGTCTTGTGCGTGGTGGTGGTGACGACGTCGGCGAACGGCACCGGATTCGGGTAGAAGCCGGCGGCGATCAGGCCGGCGTAGTGGGCCATGTCCACCCAGAAGATGGCGCCGACTTCCTTGGCGACCTTGGCGAAGCG
>DASUZG010000516.1:0-8230 GCA_036376995.1 Azonexus sp.
TCGAACTTGTTGATGGCGACGAAATCGGCGAAGTCGAGCATGTCGATCTTCTCGAGCTGGCTGGCGGCGCCGAACTCCGGCGTCATCACGTACAGCGACAGGTCGACGAAGGGCACGATGGCGGCGTTGCCCTGGCCGATGCCGGAGGTTTCCACCACCACCAGGTCGAAGCCCGCCAGCTTGCAGGCGGCGATGACTTCGGGCAGCGCCACGGAAATCTCGGAACCGGTGTCGCGGGTGGCCAGCGAGCGCATGAAGATGTTCGGATGCTCGATGGCATTCATGCGGATGCGGTCGCCCAAAAGCGCGCCGCCGGTGCGCTTCCTCGACGGGTCGATGGAGACGATGCCGATCTTGACCGTGTCGTCCTGGTCGAGGCGGAAGCGGCGGACCAGTTCGTCGGTCAAGGACGACTTGCCGGCGCCGCCGGTGCCGGTGATGCCGAGCACCGGCACGGTCAGCTCGGCGGCGGCTTTGAGCAGCGGCTCTTTGAGTTGCGGCGCCGAGCCGTTTTCCAGCAGCGTGATGATGCGCGCCAAGAGGCGGCGGTCGCCGGCCTGCAAGCCGGCCAGTACCTGCTCGGCACTCGGCACGCCCTGGTCGGCGACGTCGTAGTCGGATTGCTCGACGACCTCGTTGATCATGCCCTGCAGGCCCATGTGCACGCCGTCTTCCGGCGCGTAGATGCGGCTGACGCCATAGGCGTGCAGTTCCTTGATCTCGGACGGCACGATGACGCCGCCGCCGCCGCCGAACACCTTGATGTGCTCGCCGCCGTTGGCCTTCAGGAGGTCGATCATGTACTTGAAGAATTCGACGTGGCCGCCCTGGTAGCTGGTGATGCAGATGCCCTGGGCGTCTTCCTGCAGCGCGGCATTGACGATTTCCTGCACCGAACGGTTGTGGCCGAGGTGGATCACTTCCGAGCCGGTCGATTGCAGGATCCGGCGCATGATGTTGATCGAGGCGTCGTGGCCGTCGAACAGCGACGCGGCGGTGACGAAGCGCACCTTGTTCTTGGGCTTGTACGGGGACAGCTTCTTGGCTACGGACAAATCGGTCATGGACCCGGCCTCGACGAAATGGGTGGAGAGGTGTCCATGGTAGGCCGCTTTGCCGGCCTCGCCATTGCCGTGCCTGACGACAATCGTGCATTTTCCGCCAAGGTGATAGAGTAGGGACTTCACTGTCGCCCGCCCTGCCCGATGCCCACCAGCCCCCTCGTCCATTCGCCGCCACGCACGCAAGCCACTGTCGCAATGGGCTTTGTCACCGGCATGCTGGCCGGCGTCCAGCGCCGGCGCATCGACACGCGGGCCTTGCTCGGCGAACTCGGCATTGACATTGCAGACACCGCCAGCCGTGTGCCGATCGACCGCTACGCCGCGCTGTACAACCGCCTGAACCGCCTGCTCGACGACGAAGCCTTCGCCCTGTTCGCCCAGCCGATGCGCGTCGGCAGCTTCGAATTCCTCTGCCGCGGCTGCCTGTCGGCGCCGACGCTGGCTGAGGCCTTGGCCCGCGCCAGCCGCTTCCTGCACGTGGTGCTGCCCGATCTCGCGGTCGGCGTGCGCCGTTCGCACGGCCAGGCTGAACTGGTCATCGCCGAGACGCGCAAGCTCGCCGACGACGGCGACGATCCCGGCCGGGTGTTCGCCTTCGAATGGCTGCTGCGCCTGTTGCACGGCCTGGCCTGCTGGCTGGCCGGACGCGGCATCGGGCTGGACAGCGTCATCTTTCCCTACCGCAAGCCGGCGCACTGCGCCGACTACGCGCTGATCTTCACCGAGGATTCGCGCTTCGCGCCGACCGTGCCGGGCGGCATGGGCACGCTGGTGGCCGCCTTCAACGCCAACCTGCTCGACCTGCCGCTGCGCCGCGACGAGGCGGCGCTGGCCACCTTCCTCGACGGCGCGCCGGGCAAGATCGCCATGCTCTACCGCCGCGACCGGGAAATGGTCATCCGCGTCCGCGACCTGCTGCGCCGGGCGCTGCCCGGCACGCTGAGCCTGGAGGACATCGCCGAGCGCCTGTACCTGTCGCCGCGCACCATCCACCGCCGGCTCGACGAGGAAGGCTCGAGCTTTCGCGCGATCAAGGATGCACTGCGCCGCGATCTCGCGCTGGCCCGCCTGACCAAGACCCGGGACCCGATCGCCCAGGTCGCCGCCGATCTGGGCTATGCCGACACCTCGGCCTTCTACCGCGCCTTCGTGGAATGGACCGGCATGGCGCCGGTACACTATCGCCGCCAATGGCTGGAAAAATACCCGACCGTGAAATGAGAGCGCCCATGCTGAAATCGCTGATTACCGCGCTGGCCCTGCTGCTGGCCAGCCCCACCTGGAGCGCCGGCTTCCTCGAGCGCGAGGTCTATTTTTCCGAGGCCGACATCCAGGCCCAGGTCGACAAGAACGGCCCGCTGCAAAAGAGCTACGGCAACGGCAGCGTCGTCGTCGCCCTGCGCGAATCGCCGCGCATCCGCCTGGGCGAGCCGGCCGGCCAGGCCACCATCAGCGCCCGCCTGCACATCGCGCTGCTCGGCCAGCCGGCGGTGCCGGTCGATGTCGTCGGCACTTCGGGCCTGCGCTACGACGACCGCAGCAAGGCCTTCTTCCTCGACCAGCCGGTGGCCCGCTCGGTGCAGTCGGCGGCGCTGTCGCCGGAAGCCGAGCCGCTGGTGCGCCAGGCGGTCAGCCAGCTGCTGGCCAGCTATTTCCGCAGCAAGCCCATCTATGTGCTGCGCGAGGACGGCACCGAGCAGGAGCGGACGGCGCGCTGGCTGCTGCGCACCATCCGCATCGAACCGGGCCGCGTCGCCGCCGTGCTGTCGCCGGTCTGAGCGCGCGCCGGGTCCGGCGGCAAGGTCCGCTGGGTATAATTTGCCCCCGCCGCGCCCCTTCCGGACCGCGGCCTGCCGCGCCGGCCCCGCCCGCGTCAGCCGTATCGCTTCGGACCTCCCTCAGGAACCCGCATGTCGCTTCTCGCTGTCGCCCGTAACTGCCTGGCCCTGGCCCTGCTGGCCTCGGCCGGCCCATCCGTCCATGCCGAAGGCGCCGCCCGCCTGCCGGAAATCGAATACGTGGCGCCCGACCAGTCGGTGTGGACGATCCGTACCGACCGCCACGGCCAGCCCGAAAATCCGCTCTTCCCGGTCGCCGAAGCGCTGTTCGCCAGGGCCGGCATTCCCTGGCACGGCCGCAGCTACCCGGCGGCGCGGATGTTCAAGTACCTGCAGGACGGCAGCGCGCAGTTTTCCATGCTGGTCAAGGCGCCGGCGCTCAACGACTGCTGCCTGTTCAGCCGCAAGCCGATCGCCGTGGCCGAAATCCGCGTCTTCCATCTGGGCGGCCAGCCGGCCGTCGCCAAACTCGACGACCTGGCCGGCAAGAGCATTATCACCATTCACGGCTACAGCTACGGCGGCCTGCTCGCCTTCGTCAACGACGGCCGCAACCGGGTCAGCAACAACCTGGCCCTGACGCATTCGGCGGCGTTCAAGATGCTGGCGCAGCGGCGGGCGGATTACGTCATCGACTACGCCCGGCCGGCCGCCGAAGTGCTGGCCGAAACGCCGCTGACCGGCCTGCAATCGTCCGTGCTGTCGCGCCAGGAGGTGCACCTGGTGCTGCACAAGAGCTATCCGGATGCGCCGGCGGTACTGGCCCGGCTGGAAGCCATTGCCGACACGCTCGATGTCGATAGAATCATGCGCACCACGAAAAAATAACGACTCCGGCCCTGGATGCCGGGGCTCAGGGGGGTTGTCCATGTCTTTTCTGAAACGTTCGGCGCTGGCCGCGCGCACGCTGTTCTACGTGCTGATGGCCAGCCTGCTGGTATTCGTGCTGGCCACCACGGCCGGCGTGGTGCATGAGCGGCAGCGCATCCTGCAGGCGGCGCACGACGACGTGCAGGCCCTGGTCGAGCGCAATTCGGCCGCCGTCGCCGGCGCGCTGTGGAACTACGACACGGCCGGGCTGCAGGCGCTGCTGCAGGGCATGAGCCGTTTCGGCGCCATCGTCCGCATCGCCGTGCGCGACGACCGCGGCCCGGTGGCCGAGGCGCAGCAGCCGGGCGCCGCGAGCGCCGCCGACCGGGAATGGGCGATGCCCGTCATGGCGCCGGACGGCAGCCGGCAAATCGGCACCCTGACGATCGGCGAGTCGCACGCCGAGGTCCATCGGCACATCGCCGCCACCGTGCGCACGCTGGTCGTCGCCGAACTGGTCAAGGTGCTGTGCCTTACTGTGTTGCTGTTCGTCATCGTCTACCGCCTGATCGCCCGCCACGTCAGCCAGCTGGCCGCGGCGGTGACGGCGATCCGGCCGAACGACCTGCTGGCGCAGGTCGAATTGCACCGCAAGCCGCGCAAGACCCGTGACGAACTCGACACGCTGACCGATGCCATCAACAGTTTTCTCGGCGAACGGGCCGAGGAAATGCACAAGCGTTCGCAGGCCGAAGAGAACCTGCGCGCCCGCATGGCCGAGATGGAAGTGGTGCTCGGCGCGCTCTCCGACGGTGTCGTGGCGCTGGACGGCGATTGCCGCATCCGTTTCGCCAACACTGCCGCGCGCAACCTGCTCGGCCGGCCGGGCGAAACGCTGGAGGGCATGGCGCTCGACAACCTGCTTAGCGTCGTCAATGAACGCAACGGCAAACCGATCGACGGCATTTGCCCGAGTGTGCTCGGCGGCACGCCGGTGCAACTGCGCGGCCATACGCTGATCCGCACCGCGGCCGGCAGCGAATTCCCCAGCCGCATCAGCGCCCTGCCGGTGCCCGGCTCGCTCGATGTGCGGATGATTTTCGTATTCACCGACATTTCGGCCGAAATCAGCAAGGAACGGCAGATCGAGTTCCAGGCCTACCACGACCCGCTGACGCAACTGGGCAACCGCTCCCTGCTCGCCCGCGACCTGGCCCGCGAAATCGACAGCGCGCGCCACGACAGCCAGCGCCTCGCCGTCCTCTGCGCCGACCTCGACAACTTCAAGAACATCAACGATGCGCTCGGCCACACCATCGGCGACCTGCTGCTCAAGGAACTGGCGCTGCGCCTGGCCGACACTGTGCAGCCGCCGGCCTGGATCACGCGCCACGGCGGCGACGAGTTCATCATCGTCATCCCCCGCCTGAGCGACGAGAGCCAGGCCACCGAGGTCGCCAGGGCCGTGATGCGCTGCATCGGCGAGGCTTTCGACATCGAGGGCCACCAGTTGCGGGTGACGTCCTCGGTCGGCATCAGCATCTACCCGGATCACGGCCTGTCCATCGGCGAACTGCTCAGCAATGCCGACATGGCCATGTACGAGGCCAAGCGCGACGGGCGCAACATCTTCCGCTTCTACGAAAACGACCTGCTGTATCGCTCGTCCGAACGGCTGGCCATGGAAAACGGACTGCGCGTGGCCCTGGCCGGCAACGAGCTGTTCCTCGTCTTCCAGCCCAAGGTGGCCATCGCCAGCGGTGAAATCCATTCGGTCGAAGCCCTGCTGCGCTGGCGCACCGGCAGCGGCGAGCTGATTTCGCCGGCGACCTTCATTCCGGTCGCCGAAGCCAGCGGCCTGATCATCGACATCGGCGACTGGGTGCTGCGCCAGTCGCTACAGGCAGCCCGGCGCTGGCGGGCGGAACTGGGCTTCCCGGTGGCGATCGCGGTCAATGTCTCGTCGCTGCAGTTCCGCAGCGAACGCCTGCTGGCGACGCTGGACGAACTCGCCGCCAGCGAACCCGACCTCGCCTCGCTGCTCGAACTGGAACTGACGGAAAGCGCGCTGGCCGGAGATATCCGGGACGTCACCAACAAGCTGCAGCGCATCCATGCGCTGGGCCTCAAAGTGGCGCTCGACGATTTCGGCACCGGCTATTCGTCGCTCGCCTACCTGAAGAACATCCCGATCGACATTCTCAAGGTCGACCAGGCCTTCATTCGCGAACTGCACATCAACACCCAGGACATGGCGATCGTCGGTTCGATCATCCAGCTGGGCAAGAGCCTGGGCTTTGCCATCGTCGCCGAAGGCGTCGAGGAGGAACGGCATGTCGCGATCCTCGCCGGCATGGGCTGCGATTACGCCCAGGGCTACTGGTTCGCCCGGCCGCAGGGCGAAGTCGAGGTGCTGGCCCGCATCGTGCAGAACCGGGCGGCGTTGCCGGGCTAGGCGGCGCGCGCCCGGCCCGGCCTGCACTCAGTCGGAACCCATCTCGCGGGCGTAGGGCTCGCGCAGGTCGACCGGCTTGACCGCCTTCTTGCGCATGCGGATGTTGAGCATCTCGACGCTGACCGAGAAGGCCATGGCGAAGTAGATGTAGCCCTTCGGCACATGGTGGCCGAAGCCGTCGGCGATCAGCACGACGCCGACGACGACCAGGAAGGACAGGGCCAGCATCTTGATGGTCGGGTGATTGGAGACGAACTCGCCGATCGAGCGGGCGAACAGCATCATCAGGCCGACCGAGGCGACGACCGCGGCGATCATCACGCCGACCTGGCTGACCATGCCGACCGCCGTGATGATCGAGTCGAGCGAGAAGACCAGGTCGATGACGATGATCTGGGCGATGACGCCGGCGAAACTCGACGCCACCTTGCGCGACTCGCTGCCCTCCTCGCCTTCGAGCAACTGGTGCACTTCGCCGGTGCTCTTCCAGATCAGGAACAGGCCGCCGGCGATCAGGATGATGTCGCGCCCGGAAATGCCCATGCCGAACAGCGTCACCACCGGTTCGGTCAGGCCGACGATCCACGACAGGATCAGCAGCAGGCCGATGCGCATGAACATGGCGAGGAACAGGCCGATCTTGCGCGCCGTCTCCTGCTGCTCCTTGGGCAGCTTGTCCACCAGGATGGAGATGAAGATGATGTTGTCGATGCCGAGCACCAGTTCCAGCGCGGTCAGCGTGAAAAAGGCGATCCAGATTTCCGGGGAAGCGAGAATTTCGAACATGGTCGTCCGCGTTGAAAATTGATGAGGGGGTCTATTCTAGGAACTGGAGCCGTCAGGAGAAACCCCGACGGACATCAGCAACAGTTCGAAAAAACGGAAACGTCAGCAACCGGGCGCCCGCGTGCGCAGCGATGCGCCGATCGGTCGCCCGCCGTGCGCCTTATTTGATTTCGAGCAGGCTGTCGTCCCAGTCCGGGTGCTTGGCGAAGCCGAGCAGGTGGGCGGTGGTCGCCGCGATGTTGGACAGCCCGGCCGTGTCTGTCTGCTGCAAGCCCAGTTTGCCGCCGGAAACGTTGTCGTAGAGGATCAGCGGCACCGGGTTCAACGTGTGCGCGGTCTTCGCCTTGAACGAGCCGTCCGGGTTCTGCGCCGGCGCCTTGGTCTTCTTGTCCAGTTCGTACATCTCGTCGGCATTGCCGTGGTCGGCGGTGATCAGCGCCACGCCGCCGGCCGCGTCCACCGCCGCCAGCACGCGGGCCAGCGCCAGGTCGACGGCTTCCACGGCCATCGTCGCGGCGCGGAAGTGGCCGGTGTGGCCGACCATGTCGCCATTGGCGAAATTGCAGCGCAGGGTCCGGTACTGGCCGGACTGCAGCGCCGCGATCATCGCGTCGGCGATCTCGGCCGCCTTCATCCACGGCCGCTGCTCGAAGGGCACCACGTCGCTCGGCACTTCCTGCCAGGTTTCGCCGGCGAATTTGCCGGAGCGGTTGCCGTTCCAGAAATAGGTCACGTGGCCGAACTTCTGCGTCTCGGAGCAGGCGAACTGGGCGAGGCCGGCCTGGCTGAACCACTCGCCCATGGTGTTCCTGATTGCCGGCGGGGCGACCAGGAAGCGGGCCGGCAGCTTCAGGTCGCCGTCGTACTGCAGCATGCCGGCGTAGGTCACCTGCGGCCGGCGGACGCGGTCGAACTTGGCGAATTCGGCTTCCTCGAAGGCCCGGCTGATCTCGATGGCGCGGTCGCCGCGGAAATTGAAGAAGACGACCGCATCGCCGTCCTCGATGGTGCCGATCGGCTGACCGCCGTCGGCGATGACGAATTCCGGCAGGTCCTGGTCGATGGTGCCCGGATGTTGCGTACGCAGGCCGTTCACCGCCGCGGCGGCATTGGCGAACTGCGGGCCTTCGCCGAGCACATGCACATGCCAGCCCTTCTCGACCATCGGCCAGTTGGCGTCGTAGCGGTCCATGGTGATGTACTGGCGGCCGCCGCCGGAGGCGATGCGGGCATCGAAGCCGTCGCGCGAAACGTCCGCGAGGAAGGCTTCGAACGGC
>DASUZG010000517.1:0-3511 GCA_036376995.1 Azonexus sp.
GTCGACCGCCGACGGCGCGTCGGTCAGCAGACACTGGGCGCGCTGGGTCTTCGGGAAGGCGATCACGTCGCGGATCGATTCGGCGCCGGTCATCATCGTGACGATGCGGTCGAGGCCGAAGGCCAGGCCGCCGTGCGGCGGCGCACCGTACTTCAGCGCGTCGAGCAGGAAGCCGAACTTGGCCTGCTGTTCATCCGGGCCGATGTTGAGCGCGGCAAAGACCTTCTCCTGCACGTCGGCGCGATGGATACGCACCGAGCCGCCACCCAGTTCCCAGCCGTTGAGTGCCAGGTCGTAGGCCTTGGCCAGGCACTTGCCAGGATCGGTCGCCAGCAGGCCGAGATGTTCGTCCTTGGGGCTGGTGAACGGATGGTGGCAGGCGGTCCAGCGCTTCGACTCATCGTCGTACTCGAACATCGGGAAGTCGATGACCCACAGCGGCGCCCACTTGGCACCGGTGACGAAGCCCTTCTCGTGGCCGATCTTGATGCGCAGCGCGCCGAGGGCGTCGTTGACCACCTTGGCCTTGTCGGCGCCGAAGAAGATCAGGTCGCCGGACTGGGCGCCGGTGCGCTCGATAACGGCCTTGAGGGAGGCTTCGGAGAGGTTCTTGACGATCGGCGACTGCAGGCCGGTTTCGTTGATCTGGGTAACGTCGTTGACCTTGATGTAGGCCAGGCCCTTGGCACCGTAGATGCCAACGAACTGGGTGTAGGCATCGATCTCGCCGCGGGTCAGCGTGGCGCCGCCGGGAATGCGCATGGCGGCGATGCGGCCGCCCTCGCTGTTGGCGACACCGGCGAAGACCTTGAAGGCAACGTCCTTGAAGGCGTCGGTGACTTCGGTCAATTCGAGGGTGACGCGCAGGTCCGGCTTGTCGGAGCCGAAGCGGTGCATGGCTTCGGCGTAGGTCATGCGCGGGAATTCCGGCAGCTCGACGTCGATGGCTTCCTTGAAGACGCGGCGGATCAGCTGTTCCATCAGCGCGGTGATCTCGGCCTCGCTCATGAACGAGGTCTCGATATCGACCTGGGTGAATTCCGGCTGGCGGTCGGCGCGCAGGTCTTCGTCGCGGAAGCACTTGGTGATCTGGTAGTAGCGGTCGTAGCCGGCGACCATCAGCAGCTGCTTGAACAGCTGCGGCGACTGCGGCAGGGCGAAGAACTGGCCCGGATGCACGCGCGACGGCACCAGGTAGTCGCGGGCGCCTTCCGGTGTGGATTTGGTCAGCATCGGCGTTTCGATGTCGATGAAGCCGTTGTCGTCGAGGAAGCGGCGGAAGGCACGGGCCGTCTTGTAGCGCAGCATCAGGTTGTTCTGCATCTGCGGGCGGCGCAGGTCGATGACGCGATGGGTCAGGCGGACGTTCTCGGTCAGGTTCTCATCATCGAGCTGGAACGGCGGGGTCACCGATGGGTTCAGCACTTCGATCTCATGACACAGCACTTCGATCTCGCCGGAAGCCAGGTTGGCGTTGGTCGTGCCGGCCGGGCGCGGGCGTACCTTGCCGGTAATCTTCAGGCAGAACTCATTGCGCACGGATTCGGCGATCTTGAAGGAATCGGCACGGTCCGGGTCGCAGACGACCTGGGCCAGCCCTTCGCGGTCGCGCAGGTCGATGAAGATCACGCCGCCGTGGTCGCGGCGACGGTGGGCCCAGCCGCACAGGGTGACGATTTGCCCGTCGAGGGCGGCATTGAGTTGTCCGCAGTAATGGGTACGCATGGAAATTCCGAGGGGTTGCTTAAGTTTTGACGACGACTCGCGGATGCGGTGGCGGGGCCACGACACCCATCGAGATGATGTATTTGAGTGCTTCGTCGACACTCATGTCGAGTTCGACGGCATCCTGGCGCGGCAGCATCAGGAAGAAACCCGACGTCGGGTTGGGGGTGGTCGGCACATAGACGCTGACGTAATCGCCGGTCAGGTGATTGCGGATGTCGCCGCCCGGAGCGCCGGTCAGGAAGGCAATGGTCCACGTGCCCTGGCGCGGATACTGGACCAGCAGGGCCTTGCGAAACGCGTTGCCATTGGGGGCGAAGAGCGTGTCGGAGACCTGCTTGACCGCCTTGTACACCGAATTGACGACGGGAATGCGCGACAGCAGCTTATCCCACCAGCCGACCAGTTTCTGGCCGATCAGGTTGGTTGCCAGCAGGCCGGTCAACAGGATCATCGCCAGCGTCAGCAGGGCGCCGACGCCGGGGATCGAGAAGCCGAGCACGTTTTTCGGGTGCAGCACTTCCGGCAGCAGGTGCAGCGACTGGTCAAGCGTGTTGATGATGACCGACAGCACCCAGGCCGTGATGACCAACGGAACCCAGATCAGCAGTCCCGTGATGAAATAGCGTTTGATCAGCTGGCCACGCACGACGAACAGCTTCCTTCCCCGGTCTGGCAAGGCGGGGGCGTCTGCGGCTTGCTGCCGCCCTTGAAGTCGGTGGCGTACCAGCCATTGCCCTTGAGTTGAAAACCGGCGGCCGAGAGCAGCTTGCTGTAGCTTTCCTGTCCGCATTCCGGACAGACCGACAGTTGCGGGTCGCTGATCTTTTGCAGATGCTCTTTCTGGAAACCGCAGGAGTCGCAGCGATATTCGTAGATCGGCATGGGAATCCTCCAAAACCTTGAATTGTATCCGAAACCGGAGCTTCTTATATCAAGGTCAAGGGGGCGGTTTTCAAGCGATCAGGCCAAGATAGCTGCGGGTGATGGTGTCGCCCCAAAACAACGCGATGGCGCCGGCTGCCGCTAGGTAAGGGCCGAACGGGATCGGCACATTGCGGCCATGACGGGCGGCGACGATCAGGGTGATGCCGACCACAGCACCGACGACCGAGGAGAGCAGGATGATGGCCGGCAGCATCTGCCAGCCGAGCCAGGCGCCAAGAGCGGCAAGCAGCTTGAAGTCGCCGTAGCCCATGCCTTCCTTGCCGGTAGCCAGCTTAAATAGCCAGAACACTGACCACAGCGCAAGGTAGCCGGCCATGGCACCGACCACCGCAGCCGACAGATTGGTGAAGCTGCCGGCCAGATTGAATGCCAGACCCAGCCACAGCAACGGCAGGGTGATTGAATCCGGCAGCAGTTGCGTATCGAGATCGATGCCGGACAGGGCGATCAGTGCCCAGATCAGCAGCAGCGCACCGGTCAGTTGCCAGGTCGGGCCGAAGTGCCAGGCGGCATAGGCGGAGACCAGGCCGGTCAGCAATTCGACGAGTGGGTAGCGCGGCGAGATGCGCTGGCCGCAACCGGCGCATTTGCCCTTGAGGATCAGCAGGTAGCTGATCAGGGGGATGTTTTCCAGTGCCGTGATCGCGTGCCCGCAATGCGGGCAGCGGGAGCGCGGGCGGGCCAGCGATAGTGGTGCCCCGTCAGGCGCCGCTTCGCCGCGCAACTCGGCGCACTGTGCCTGCCACTCACTTTCCATCATTTTCGGCAGGCGATGAATCACGACATTGAGAAAGCTGCCGACGCACAGCCCCAGCAGCCCGGCGATGGCAGCCAGGCC
>DASUZG010000518.1:0-3805 GCA_036376995.1 Azonexus sp.
AGAAGGCCTTTGTCAGCCTGAAGGCCGGCCAGGAAATCAATTTCGTTGAAGGGGGGAATGCCTGATGGCACTCGTTAAAGTCAAGCCGACTTCCCCGGGCCGCCGTGGCGTCGTCCAGGTCGTCAATGCCGACCTGCACAAGGGCAAGCCGTTCGCCGGTCTGCTCGAGTCCAAGTCCGGCAACGCCGGTCGCAACAACAACGGCCGCATCACCGTTCGTCATCAGGGCGGCGGTCACAAGCAAGCCTATCGCGTCATCGATTTCAAGCGCACCAAGGACGGCATCCCGGCCAAGGTCGAGCGTCTGGAATACGACCCGAACCGTACCGCCAACATCGCGCTGGTCTGCTACGCCGACGGCGAGCGCCGCTACATCATCGCCAACAAGGGCATGGTGGTCGGTCAGCAGCTGATGAGCGGTGCCGAGGCTCCGATCAAGTCGGGCAATGCCCTGCCGATCCGCAACATCCCGGTCGGTACCACGATCTGCTGCGTCGAGATGCTGCCCGGCAAGGGTGCCCAGCTCGCCCGCTCGGCCGGTACCTCCGCCCAGCTGCTGGCTCGTGAAGGCTCCTACGCCCAGGTTCGCCTGCGCTCCGGCGAAGTCCGCCGTGTGCATGTCGAGTGCCGCGCCACCATCGGCGAAGTCGGTAACGAAGAAAACAACCTGCGCAAGATCGGCAAGGCCGGTGCCCAGCGTTGGCGTGGTATTCGTCCGACCGTCCGCGGTACCGCGATGAACCCGATCGACCACCCGCACGGTGGTGGTGAAGGCCGCACTGGCGAAGGTCGCGTGCCGGTCAACCCGTGGGGTCAGCCCACCAAGGGTTACCGCACCCGCAGCAACAAGCGCACGAACAGCATGATCGTTCAGCGCCGTCACAAGCGTTAAGGGGTAGGAAATGGGACGTTCTCTCAAAAAGGGCCCGTTTGTTGATGCGTATCTGATCGACAAGGTCGAAGCAGTCCGCGCCACGAACGACAAGCGCCCGATCAAGACCTGGTCGCGTCGTTCGACGATCCTCCCCGAGTTCATCGGTCTGACGATCGCGGTCCACAATGGCAAGCAGCATATTCCGGTGTTCGTCACCGAGAATATGGTCGGTCACAAGCTCGGCGAGTTTTCGCTGACCCGGACGTTCAAGGGTCACACCGCCGGCAAGAAGGCCAAGAAGTAAGGAGCTGACATGGAAACTCGTGCAAGTCTGCGGGGCGTACGCCTCTCTGCGCAAAAGGGCCGCCTGGTGGCGGATCTGGTGCGCGGCAAGCCGGTTGGTCAGGCTCTGAACATCCTGGCTTTTTCCCCGAAAAAGGGTGCAGGTATCGTCAAGAAGGTGCTGGAGTCGGCTATCGCCAACGCCGAGCACAATGACGGCGCCGATATCGACGAACTGAAGGTGAAAGTCATCTACGTCGAAAAAGGCATGGTGCTGAAGCGCTTCACCGCCCGCGCCAAGGGTCGTGGCAATCGGATCAGCAAGCCGACCTGCCATATCTATCTGACCGTTGGTAACTAAGGAAGAGCCATGGGACAGAAAATTCATCCGACTGGCTTCCGTCTGGCCGTCACCAAAAACTGGAGTTCGCGCTGGTACGCCAACAGCAAGGACTTCCCCGGCATGCTGGGTGAAGACGTCAAGGTTCGCGAATACCTGAAGCGCAAGCTGGCTCACGCCTCCGTCGGCCGCGTGCTGATCGAGCGTCCGGCCAAGAACGCCCGCGTCACCGTGTTCTCCGCCCGCCCGGGCGTGGTCATCGGCAAGAAGGGCGAGGACATCGAACAGCTGCGCACGGATCTTCAGCGCATCATGGGCGTGCCCGTCCATGTGTCGATCGAAGAAATCCGCAAGCCGGAAGTCGATGCCCAACTGATCGCCGATTCCATTGCCCAGCAACTGGAAAAGCGCATCATGTTCCGTCGTGCCATGAAGCGCGCGATGCAGAACGCCATGCGTCTCGGTGCCCAGGGCATCAAGGTGATGAGCGCCGGCCGTCTGAACGGTGCCGAAATCGCCCGTAGTGAATGGTATCGCGAAGGTCGTGTGCCCCTGCACACCCTGCGCGCTGACATCGACTACGCGACTTCGGAAGCGCTGACCACCTACGGCATCATCGGTATCAAGGTCTGGGTCTACAAGGGCGACATGCTCGATCGCAACGAACAGCCGGAAGTTGTCGAGCCGGCCGCTGACGATCGCCGTCCGCGTCGCGCCCCGGGCAAGCCGGAAGGCGACAAGCCGCGCACCCGTACGGTCAAGAAGGCCGACGGTGCTGCTGATCCGGCCAAGCGCGTAAGAAAGGCAGGTGCTTAACATGTTGCAACCTAATCGCCGCAAGTTCCGCAAGGAGCAAAAGGGGCGCAACGAAGGTCTGGCCACCCGCGGCACCAAGGTGTCGTTCGGTGAGTGGGGTCTCAAGGCGATCGGTCGCGGTCGCCTGACCGCGCGTCAGATCGAAGCCGCCCGTCGTGCGATGACCCGCCACATCAAGCGGGGCGGTCGCATCTGGATCCGTATCTTCCCGGACAAGCCGATTTCCAAGAAGCCGGCCGAAGTCCGTATGGGTAACGGTAAGGGCAATCCGGAGTACTGGGTCGCCGAGATCCAGCCGGGCAAGGTGCTCTATGAGATGGATGGTGTCAATGAGGCCCTGGCGCGCGAGGCATTTGCCCTGGCTGCCGCCAAGCTGCCGATTCCCACCACCTTCGTGACTCGTCATCTGGGGTAATCATGAAAGCTAGTGAATTGAGAACCAAGAGCGTGGACGAGCTCAACAAGGAATTGCTGGACCTGCTGAAGGCCCAGTTCGGCTTGCGTATGCAGCTCGCTACCCAGCAGCTGTCGAACACCAGCCAAATGTCCAAGGTGCGCCGCGACATCGCTCGCGTCCGTACGCTTATCCGTGAAAAGGCGGTGCAGCAATGAGCGAAACCACCAGTATCAAACGCACGCTGATCGGTCGCGTCGTCAGCGACAAGATGGACAAGACGGTCACCGTTCTCGTCGAACGCAAGGTCAAGCACCCCATGTACGGCAAGGTGATGGTTCGTTCCAAGAAGTACCACGCCCATAACGAAGGCAACACGGCGAAGGCCGGCGATCTCGTCGAGATCGTCGAAACTCGTCCGGTGTCGCGGACCAAGACCTGGGCCGTGACCAGCGTTCTGCAAAAGGCGATCGTTGTTTAACGAAAGTTCTGCAAAGCGCTTGCGCAGTTAGTCAAGAAGCCGGTATAATCCGGCTTCTTTTTTGCGGCTGCCCGTTCGCGGCGGTCTGCAAAGTTGTTCGACCCGTACGGGTTCCAAGACTGACCGCGCAGGCGGATTAAGTTGGAGTTAATTTAAATGATTCAGATGCAGACGACGCTGGACGTCGCCGACAACACCGGCGCTCGTTCAGTTATGTGTATCAAGGTGCTGGGTGGGTCCAAGCGCCGCTATGCCGGCATTGGCGACATCATCAAGGTCAGCATCAAGGATGCTGCGCCGCGCGGTCGCGTCAAGAAGGGCGATGTCTATAACGCCGTGGTGGTTCGCACCGCCAAGGGCGTGCGTCGCCCGGACGGCTCGCTGGTCCGCTTCGACGGCAATGCCGCAGTTCTCCTCAACAACAAGCTCGAGCCGATCGGCACGCGCATCTTTGGCCCGGTGACCCGCGAACTGCGTACCGAGCGCTTCATGAAGATCGTGTCCCTGGCTCCGGAAGTGCTGTAAGGAACGGATGATGGAAAAGATTCGCAAGGGCGACGAAGTCGTCGTCATCACCGGCAAGGACAAGGGCAAGCGCGGCACCGTGCTGCGCCGCGT
>DASUZG010000519.1:0-2676 GCA_036376995.1 Azonexus sp.
TGATGATGCGGCCCCAGCGGGTGCGGATCATCGGCAGGCTCAGCGGCTGGGTGACGTTGAAGAAGCCGTGCAGCGAGACGTCGATCACCGCATGCCACTGCTCGGCGCTCATGCCGGGAAACACCGCGTCGGCATGGATGCCGGCGTTGTTGACCAGGATCTGGATCGGCCCCTGTTCGAGCAGCGTTTCCAGCGCGGCGGCGGTGGCCGCCCGGTCGCTGACGTCGAAGGCCACCGCTTCGGCACTGCCGCCGGCGGCGATGATCTCGGCGACGACAGCCTCGGCCTTGTCGCGGCTGCGGTTGGCATGGACGATGACGTGCTGGCCGGCGGCGGCGAGGCGCCGGCAGATGGCGGCGCCGATGCCGCCGCTGCCGCCGGTGACGAGGGCGCGTTTCATGGGCGGATTTCCTGCAGGGCCGCGGCATCGAGCACGACGGCGGCGCGGCCGTCGAGCAGCAGCTGCCCGGCGTGGTGGAGCGAGAACTGGTAGAGGATGTGGTTGGCGTCGCCGGACAGGCGCTCGGCGCGGATGGCGAGCGGCTCCGGCAGGTCGTCGAGGCGCTCGACGAGGAGCCTGACGCTGCGCACGCTGGTCAGGTAGCCCTGGCGTGGCCGTTCGCTCGTGCCGGCGAGCAGCGCGCCATGCACGGCCATGGCCTGCGCCGCGTACTCGATGCCGCAGGCGGCGCCGAGACGGCCGTCGGCGATCAGCGGATTGGCCGGGTCGCGGTGGCTGACGGCGCGGCACTCGATGGCCGCCTCCGAATAGCCGAGCACCGCCTCGAGCAGGCACATGCTGCCGTGGTGCGGAATGCGGGCGGCGATGCCGGCGCGGTCGAGCAGCATCGCGGGCACGGCGCTCACGGGCACGGCGTGACGCTGGCCTGCAGCTGCATCGGCGCCAGGTAATCGAGCACCACCGTGCCGGCCTCGCCGCGCGCCAGGAGTTGCAGCAGCGGCAGCGCGCGCAGCGCCGGGATGGCCTGGCGCTGCGCTTCCAGCGCCGGCTCGGCGAGGCGCACCGCCGCCTCGCGCACCGGGACCACGCGCAGCTGCGCCAGCGACTGCGCCGTGCGTTCCGGCGTCAGCAGCAGGCCGACGCCGCCGACATCGGGCACCGGCCGGGTGGCGAACAGCGGTTCCGGATATTCGCTGTCGTAGGCGATCAGCAGCGTCGGCTGGCGGTCGAGGGCGACCTGGCCGAGGGCGTCGAGCAGGCCGGCGCCGAAGCTTGCATCGTAGGCGCACAGCACCTGGCACGGGGCCATGGCGCGGGTGGCGATGCCCCAGTAGCCGGCGGCGGCGTTATGCACCGAATTGTGGAAGCGGGTCGGCGAAATCTGCCGGTCGTCGGTGGCCAGCTGCTCGCACAAGGCGTGGCAGTTGTGGCCGTCGGCGCCGGAGGCCGAGAAGACGGTGGCCAGCGTCGCCACGTCGGTACCGCCGTGGGCGGCGGCTTCGAGGCCGACGGCCAGCGTCAGCTTGACGACGCGGCTGGCGCGCCGACGTTCGGCCGGCGGCAGCAGGCTGGGCGCCGGCAACAGGCTCGGGGCAGCGGCGAAGGCCGCCTCGCCGCGCAGCACGGCGCGGGCGGCCGGCCAGTCGGGCAGGCCCGGGGCGAGCAGGCCGATGCCGGAAATCCAGGCGCTCAACGGGGAATTCAGCGGGGCGTTCATGCGGCGACTCCGAAAATCAGGCTGCAGTTGCTGCCGCCGAAGCCGAAGGAATTGGACAGCGCCCGGCGCAGCGGGGCCGGCCGGCTATGCACCACGTACTGGATGGGGATCGCCGGGTCGAGCGCGGCGGTGCCCGGGCTGCCGGGCAGCAGGCCGTCGCTCAGCGCCAGCGCGCAGATCACCGCTTCGACGGCACCGGCGGCGCCCAGCGTGTGGCCGGTGGCGCCCTTGGTCGAGCTGGCCGGCACGCGTTCGCCGAACAGCGCGGCGACGGCCTTGCCTTCGGCGGCGTCGTTGGCCGGCGTCGAGGTGCCGTGCAGGTTGATGTAGTCGATGTCGGCCGCCGACAGGCCGGCCGAGCGCAGCGCGGCGGCCATCGCCTGGCGGGCGCCGAGGCCTTCCGGATGCGGCGAGGACATGTGGTAGGCGTCGCTCGATTCGCCGGTGCCGAGCAGCAGCACGGCGCCGGGCAGGATGCCGGCCGGCCGCTCGAGCAGCGCGAAGGCGGCGCCCTCGCCGATCGAGATGCCGTTGCGTGCCGCGTCGTAGGGCCGGCAGGGTTGGGCGGAGGTCAGTTCGAGCGAGGAGAAGCCGTACAGCGTGGTCAGGCACAGCGAATCGACGCCGCCGACGATGGCCGCATCGATGGTGCCCAGCGCGAGCTGGCGGGCGGCGGCGGCGAAGACCTTGGCGCTCGACGAACAGGCCGTCGAAATGGCCATGGCCATGCCTTCCAGCGCGAAGTAGTCGCGGGTGAATTCGGCCAGCGAGAAGGAGTTGTGCGTCGTGCGGTAGTGGAAATCATCGGGCAGCGCGCCGGTTTCCGCATCGCGCCGGCGGTAGGCCAGTTCGGTCTGCAGGATGCCGGCTGTGCTGGTGCCGAGGAAGACGCCGACGCGGTCGCGGCCGTAACGCTCGATGGCCAGGCGCACGCGCTCGGCGAAGCCGTCGGTCTCCAGGCCAAGCTGCGTCAACCGGTTGTTGCGGCAGTCGTAGC
>DASUZG010000520.1:0-2740 GCA_036376995.1 Azonexus sp.
CCGGGGCGGCGGCGGCGGCCGAGGACGCCTCGACGGTGTTCTTCAATCCGGCTGGCATGACCTACCTGCCGCGTGGCCACAGCATCTCGCTGTCGGGCACCGTGCTGCACCGTTCCATCAAGTACGACGACGAAGGCTCGACAACCACGCCCGGCTTCGGCTTCGGTTCGTCGTTCCCGCTGCCGTCGGGTGACGGTGGCGATGGCGGCGGCACGTCGCTGCTGCCGCACGGCTACTGGGCCTGGGGCGTGACCGACCAGCTCAGCATCGGTCTCGGCATCGGGCCGACCTTCGGCAACACCACCGAATACGACGATGACTTCATCGGGCGCAATGCCGGCTTCTTCTTCGAAATGAAGCAGTTCAACATCAACCCGTCGCTGGCCTTCAAGGTCAACGAGATGGTCTCGCTCGGTGTCGGCATCAACTTCGCCCACAACGAATCGCAATTCAAGCAGGGCGTGCCGCTGGTAATGCCGGCTGCCGGCTACACGGCCAACAACTATCTCGACGTCAAGGGCGACGACTGGGCCGTCGGCTACAACCTGGGCGCCATGTTCCAGCTGACGCCGGCGACGCGCCTGGGCCTGGCTTACCGCTCGGAACTCGATTTCGAACTCGAGGGACGCCAGCGCTGGGCGGTGGCCAGCGCCGGCTTCGGCCCGGTTCAGCCGCTGGTCAATTACGACGTCGAGGCCAAGCTGAAGACGCCGGCCAATTTCTCCCTGGCGCTGTCGCAAATGGTCGGCACCAAGTGGGAAATCCTCGGCGACGTCACCTGGACTGACTGGAGCGTCGTCGACACTCTCTACGTCAACAACCGCCAGACGGGCGCACCGCTGCAGAAGCTGACCTACAACTTCCGCGACACCTGGCGGGTCGGCATCGGCGCCAACTACCAGTACAGCGACACCCTCAAGCTGCGCTTCGGCGTCGCCCACGACAAGACCCCCGTCAAGTCGGCGGCCGACCGCACGATGACCCTGCCCGACGCCGACCGCACCTGGCTGTCGCTCGGCGCCAAATACCAGCTGAGCCCGGCGGCCTCGATCGATGTCGGCTACACCCACATCTTCTTCGACACCGTCGATAGCGAGCGCCAGGTGACCACCGGCTATCCCGGCCCGGAAACCGTGCGCCAGACCATCCGCGGCGAGTTCAAGACGAGCGTGGACATCCTGTCGCTGCAACTTAACTACCACTTCTGATCCGGCTTTCCTTGCGTACTTCGGCCCCGGTTTTTCCGGGGCTTTTTTTGCCGGTTCCGGTCCAAAAAATGGTTGACCGGCCGTGCGTTCGTCCTATAATTCAAACGTTCGTTTTATTTAACGAAACACCAATAAGATCATGAAAGGAGACAAGCTTGAACAAGCTGATCGTTAGAAAGGCGGCCGTGCTCGGGGCAGGGGTCATGGGGGCGCAGATCGCGGCGCACCTGGCCAATGCCGGCGTGCCGGTGCTGTTGTTCGACCTGCCGGCCAAGGAAGGCGACAAGAACGGCGTCGTCGCCAAGGCGCTGGCCGGTCTCAAGAAGCTCGACCCGGCACCACTGGCCGGCAAGGGCCAGCTCAAATTGATCGAGGCCGCCAATTACGACGAGCACCTGCCGCTGCTGGCCGGTTGCGACCTGGTGATCGAAGCCATCGCCGAGCGCATGGACTGGAAGCACGACCTCTACGCCAGGATCGCACCGCACCTCGGGGCGCAGGCCGTCGTCGCCTCCAACACGTCCGGCCTCTCCATGAAAGCACTGGCTCAGGGCCTGCCCGAAGCCGTGCGGCCGCGCTTTTGCGGCATCCACTTCTTCAACCCGCCGCGCTACATGCATCTGGTGGAAATCATCGGCACGCCGGGCACCGACGCTTCCACGCTCGATGCGCTGGAAACCTGGCTGACCTCGCGCCTCGGCAAGGGCGTGATCCGCGCGCTCGATACGCCCAATTTCGTCGCCAACCGCATCGGCGTCTTTTCCATCCTCGCCGTGATGCACCATACCGCCGCCTTCAAGCTCGGCTTCGACCAGGTCGACGCGCTGACCGGGCCGAAGATCGGCCGTCCGAAGAGCGCCACCTACCGCACCGCCGACGTGGTCGGCCTGGACACCCTGGCGCACGTGGTCAAGACCATGCAGGACACGCTGCCGGACGATCCGTGGCACGTCCATTTCGCCGTGCCGGCCTGGCTGCAGGCGCTGATCGGCCAGGGGGCGCTGGGCCAGAAGACGCGCTGCGGCATCTTCCGCAAGCAGGGCAAGGAAATCCAGGTGCTCGACCTGAAGGCGCAGGATTACCGCACCTCGGCCGGCGAAATCGCCGAAGAAGTGGCGGCCATCCTCAAGATCAAGCTGCCGGCCGAAAAGTTCGCCGCGCTGCGCGCCTCGGGGCATCCACAGGCGCAATTCCTGTGGGCCATTTTCCGCGACATCTTCCATTACGCGGCGGTGCAGCTCGAACACGTGGCCGACAATGCCCGCGACCTCGATCTGGCGATGCGCTGGGGCTTCGGCTGGGCGCAGGGGCCGTTCGAGACCTGGCAGGCGGCTGGCTGGGCCGACATCGCCCAGGCCATCGCCGCCGACATCGCGGCCGGCAAGGCGATGAGCCCGGTGCCGCTGCCGGCCTGGGCGCTGGAAGCGGGGCGCAGCGGCGTGCATGCCGCCGAAGGCTCGTACTCGGCGCGCAAGAATGCCTATGTCGCCCGCTCGACACTGCCGGTCTACCGCCGCCAGCTCTTCCCCGAA
>DASUZG010000521.1:0-4449 GCA_036376995.1 Azonexus sp.
CTCGGCGCCAAAACCGGCGAGCGAGGCGACCTCGAACTGCTCGCACAATAGCCGGCGGGCCGAATCGAAGTCGAAATACCAGTCCGGCTGGCGGGTGCGGGCCACCTCAAGGCCGAAATTCGGCGTCCAGCTTTCCGGATAAAGAATTTCCGCCGGGCGGATACGCTCCAGCGTCGCCGGAATCTGCTCGGCCGGCACCTCGATCAGGATGAACTCGCCGCTCGCCAGATTCAACCGGGCGATACCGGCCGTCTTGCGCAAGGTCGTCACCGCCAGCAGCCAGAGGTCCTGCTTGTCGTCGACCAGCGAGGCGTCGGTCAGCGTGCCCGGCGTCACGATGCGCGCCACGGCACGTTCGACCGGCCCCTTGCTGGTGGCCGAATCGCCGATCTGTTCGCAGATCACCGCCGATTCGCCCATCTTGACCAGGCGCGCGAGGTAGGGCTCCAGCGAATGGAAGGGCACGCCAGCCATCTTGATCGGAATACCCGCCGACTGCCCGCGCGTGGTCAGCGTGATGTCCAGCAGGCGCGCCGCCTTTTCCGCATCCTCGTAGAACAGCTCGTAGAAATCGCCCATCCGGTAAAAGAGCAGGGTGTTCGGATGGTTCGATTTCAAGGCAAGGTACTGCCGCATCATCGGGGTGTGCTTGGACAGGTCGGGTGTTTCGGCGGCCATTGAATTCGTCGGGACAGGGGTGGGCGGCGGGGGCGCAATTGTCCCATCATCGGCCAGCCAGGGCCACAGGTGGCGTCAGCGCAGGAGCAGTTCGATCAGGTGCGGCCCACCGGCCGCGAGCATCGGACGCAGGGCGCTGCGCAAACTGTCGTTGTCGCCGGCCTGCGCATAACCGAGGCCGAACGCCCGCGCGGCATGTTCGAAGTTGATCTGCTGCGGCGTGCGCCAGCCGCGTTCGAATTCCGGCAGGACGGCCTGCGGCAACAGGTCGAAGATGCCGCCGCCGCCGTTGTTGACGGTGACGATGACGGCGTCGCGTCCCTGCGCCAAGGCCAGGCCGCCCAGGTCGTGCTGGGTGGTCAGGTCGCCGAGCAGGGCGACGACGCGGCCGTGGTGGGCGGCGATGCCCAGCGCCGTCGAGATGTTGCCGTCGATGCCGCTGGCGCCGCGGTTGCCGTGGAAGGACAGCGGCTTGGCGCCGCTGCCGGATTCGCTGTCGAGCTGGCGGATGGCCAGCGAGTTGCCGACGAACAGCGCGCAGCCGGCCGGCAGTTCATCGAGCAGCGTCGGGATGTGCGCGGCGCCGGGGTCGGGTGTCGCCGTCGCATCGAGTTCGGCGAAGGCCGCCGGCCAGTCGTTGCCGGCCGGTGTCGGAGCGGCCGCCAGCAACGCTTCGCAGGCGGCCAGCGGATCGGCGCGCAGCAGGTGGGTCAGGCGGTGGCCGGGGTCGCTCCAGCGCGGCCACGGCTCGACCAGTGCGTGGATGTCGCGGGCGCTGGCGACGTAATCCTGCAGGCGGCGCGTCACCGGGAAGGCGCCGAAGCGCAGCACCCAGTCCGGGCGCAGCCGGGCGGCCTGGGCCGGATCGGCCAGCCAGCGGTTGTAGCGCACGCACAGCCGGCTGCGGTCGTGGGCGCCGAAGCGCAGCCCCGACAGCGGTTCGGCCAGCAGCGGGCAGTTCAGGCCGGCGGCCAGCGCGGTGAGGGCTTCAGGCAGCCCATCCTGCGCCGGCAGTTCGCCGCAGACGATGACGCCGCGCCGTCCGCCGAGGGTGGCGGCCAGTTGTGCAATGGCCGCCGGCTCGGGCTGCAGCCGCGGTGCGGCGACGGCGAGCGGCGGCAGCGGATGGGTGCTCGGAATTTCGCCGGCCGGCAGCAGCGGCTCGCGAAACGGCTGGTTCACATGCACCGGCCCCGGGTGCGGCCACTGGCTCTGCTCGACGATGCGTGCCGCCAGCCGGTGCAGCCAGGCCGGCGCAAAACCCGGCTCCGGCGCGTCGAGCGCGTGACTGGCGCGAACATGGGCGCCGAACAGGCCGGTCTGCTCGATGGTCTGGTTGGCACCGCAGCCCTGCAGTTCCGGCGGCCGGTCGGCCGAGAGCAGGAGCAGCGGCAGGCCGGCCTGGCTGGCTTCGATCACTGCCGGCAGCCAGTTGGCCGGGGCGGTGCCGGAAGTGGCCAGCAGCAGCACCGGGCGGCGGCTGGCCTTGGCCAGGCCGAGGGCGAAGAAGGCGGCACAGCGCTCGTCGATGGCGATCCCGCAGTGCAGGCCGGGCTGGCGCAGCAGCGCCAGGGCCAGCGGCGTCGAGCGCGAGCCGGGGGAAATCACCGCCTGCCTGGCGCCGGCCGCGACGAAGCCGGCCACCAGGGCCTGCGACCAGAGATAGTTCAGCGTGCCGGTTTCGCTCATCGTTTTTGCCATCGGGCCGGGGAGGCAGATTGTAGCCGCTCGGCCGGGCTGCGGCGCCTAGCGGATGCCGACCTTGCGCTGTTCCAGTCGGACGTAAGCCGTGATGTGCGCGACCTCGTCGGCGCTCAGGTTGGGCACCGGCGCCATGTCGCCGAACTGCCAGTGATGGGCACGCACGCCGTTGCGGACGGCGAGCTGGAAGGCGGCATCGGAGTGGTGCGAGGGCTCGTAGATGCGGTGCAGCAACGGCGGCCCCTTGTCCGATCCCAGCAGGTCGCCGCCGTGGCAGCTGGCGCAGTGCTGGTCGAGCAGTTGTTTGCCCTGGGCCGGGTTGGGCATCAGCCCCGGCGTCGGTTTCGGTACCTGCCAGCCTTGCGCGTGTGCGGAAAGGCCGAGCAGGGCGATCAGCCCGGCGGCGGCCGCTTGCCGGCCGAGGGCGGCCGTGATGGAAAAGTTCATTGTGCGGTTTCCCGTTTCAGTTGCCATTGTTTGACCAGTGCGTAGATCGCCGGGATCACGGCCAGCGTCAGCACGGTCGAGGAGACCATGCCGCCGACCATCGGCGCCGCGATGCGGCTCATCACTTCGGAACCGGTGCCGGTGCCCCAGAGGATTGGCAGCAGGCCGGCCATGATCGCGGTGACGGTCATCATTTTCGGGCGCACGCGCTCGACGGCGCCTTCCATGATCGCCGCGTAGAGGTCGGCGGCCTGCGCCGGGCGGCCTTCGGCACGGCATTGCTGCTGCACGGCGGTCCACGCATGGTCGAGGTAGATCAGCATGATCACCCCGGTTTCGGCGGCCACGCCGGCCAGCGCGATGAAGCCGACGGCGGCGGCGACCGACAGGTTGTAGCCGAGCCACCACATCAGCCAGATGCCGCCGACCAGCGCGAAGGGTACCGAGAGCATGACGATCAGCGTCTCGGTGATGCGCCGGAAGTTCAGGTACAGCAGCACGAAGATGATCAGCAGCGTCACCGGCACCACCACCTTGAGCTTGGCCGTGGCCCGCTCCATGTACTCGAACTGGCCGCTCCAGGTGGCGTAGGTGCCGGGCGTGAATTTCACCCGCTCATTGACCGCCCGGCGTGCCTCGGCGACGTAGGAGCCGATGTCGCGGTCGCGGATGTCGACATAGATATAGGCCGCGAGCAGCGCGTTCGCGGTGCGGATGACCGGGGCGCCGGTGGCAATCCGGACTTCGGCCAGCTGGCCGAGCGGCACCATCGCGCCGCCCATGGCGCCCGGCAGCGGCACCAGCACCTCGCGGCCGATGGCCTGCGGATCGCTGCGCAGGTCGCGCGGGTAGCGCACGATGACGCCGAAACGCTCGCGGCCTTCGACCGTGGTGGTGACCATCTCGCCGCCGAGGGCGACGGCGACGACATCCATCACCTCGCCGACGGCCAGGCCGTAACGGGCCAGCGCGAAGCGGTCGGGCACGATGTCGAGGTAGAAACCGCCGGTGATGCGCTCGGCGAAGGCGCTGCTGGTGCCCGGCACGCTGCGCACCACGCTTTCGATTTCCTTGGCGATGCGCTCCATCTCGGCCAGGTCGGTGCCGAACACCTTGATGCCGATTGGCGTGCGGATGCCGGTCGACAGCATGTCGATGCGCGCCTTGATCGGCATCGTCCACGAGTTGGCGACGCCGGGGAACTGCAGTGCCTTGTCGAGTTCGGCGATCAGCTTGTCGGTGGTCATGCCGGGGCGCCATTCAGATTCCGGCTTCAGGTTGATCACCGTCTCGAACATTTCCAGCGGCGCCGGGTCGGTCGCCGTCTGCGCCCGGCCGGCCTTGCCGAACACCGAGGCGACTTCCGGGAAACTCTTGATGATCTTGTCCTGGGTCTGCAAGAGTTCGGCGGCCTTGGTCACCGACAGGCCGGGCAGGGTGGTCGGCATGTAGAACAGCGTGCCTTCGTTGAGCGTCGGCATGAACTCGCTGCCCAGACGGCTGGCCGGCACGATGCTGACGGCCAACACGAGCAGGGCGGCGGCGATGGTCGCCTGCTTCCAGCGCATGACGCCGGCGATGATCGGCCGGTACAGGCGGATCAGGATGCGGTTGACCGGGTTT
>DASUZG010000522.1:0-3110 GCA_036376995.1 Azonexus sp.
GGCCACGTTCTGCTTCTCGAAGATGATGCCCAGCAGCACGGCGATGACGCCGAGGCACAGGGTGGTGATCTTGGAGACGCGCAGTTCGGTCTTCGAATCGACGTTGCCATGACGCCAGACGGAGGCGTACAGGTCGTGCGACACGGCGGAGGCGCCGGACAGCGTCAGACCGGCCACGACGGCCAGGATGGTGGCGAAGGCCACGGCCGAGATGAAGCCGAGGAACATGTTGCCGCCAACCGCGTTGGACAGATGCACGGCAGCCATGTTGCCGCCGCCCTTCAGGCCCTTGGCGAGGTCGCCATCGACGTAGTAGGAGGCCGGATCCTGGGTCAGCATCACGATGGCACCGAAGCCGATGATGAAGGTCAGGATGTAGAAGTAACCGATCCAGGTCGTCGCCCAGGCCACCGACTTGCGGGCTTCCTTGGCGTTCGGCACGGTGAAGAAGCGCATCAGGATGTGCGGCAGGCCGGCGGTACCGAACATCAGGGCCATACCGACCGAGATGGCGGAGATCGGGTCGTTGATCAGGCCGCCCGGTGCCATGATGGCATCGTGCTTGGCGTGAACTTCGACTGCCTTGGCGAACAGCGCTTCCGGCGAGAAGCCGAACTGGAACAGCACGGCGACGGCCATGAAGGTGGCGCCGGCGAGCAGCATCACTGCCTTGATGATCTGCACCCAGGTGGTGGCAGTCATGCCGCCGAACAGCACGTACATCATCATGATGATGCCGACCAGCATCACCGCGTAGATGTATTCCAGACCGAACAGCACCTTGATCAGCTGACCGGCACCAACCATCTGCGCGATCAGGTAGAAGGCCACGACGACCAGCGTGCCCGTGGCGGCGAAGCTGCGCAGCGGGGTCTGGGCGAAGCGGTAGGAGGCGACGTCGGCGAAGGTGAACTTGCCGAGGTTGCGCAGGCGCTCAGCCATCAGGAAGGTGATGACGGGCCAGCCGACCAGCCAGCCGATCGAGAAGATCAGGCCGTCGAAGCCGTTGGCGAACACCAGGCCGGAAATACCCAGGAAGGACGCGGCGGACATGTAGTCGCCGGCGATCGCCAGGCCGTTCTGGAAACCGGTGATGCCACCGCCGGCGGTGTAGAAGTCAGCTGCCGTCTTGGTCTGGCTGGCAGCCCACTTGGTGATCCACAGCGTGGCACCGACGAAGATCGCGAACATGGCGATCGCGGTCCAGTTGGTGGCCTGTTTCTGGGTCTGGCCGAGATCGGCACCGGCCGCGAAGGCCAGACCGGCGGCGCTCAGCAGCGCGAGGGCGGCAGCGGCGTGGGAGAATTTGACGACCGGCTTCACTTTTGGCCCTCCTTGATGATGGCTTCGGCTTCCGCGTCGAACTCGGTATTGGCCCGGCGGACGTAGATCCAGGTGATGATGATGGTGAACAGGATGACGCCGACGCCCATCGGAATACCGATCGAGGTTACGCCCGTCGCGCTCAGCTTGGTCGCGAGGAAGGGCTTGTTGAAGGCGATCAGAACGATGTAGCCGTAGTAGGCGATGACCATCAAGATGCTCATGATGATCGAGAAGCTATTGCGCTTGCTGACAAACGCCTGGAATTTCGGGTTCTCCCGAATGCGCTTGTAGGTTTCTTGAGACATGTTTCCTCCTTTTATCGTATGACTTTGCGGAGGGACAACACCTGTCTTTCGCCGAGCATGACGATCGACAACTCTGCCCTCTACTGGGCAGTGTCGATCGGGAAGCTTACGGCAAGCTTACCCGACCAATTAATAGGGATTCCTGATTCGGCTTCGCTCAAGCCGCCCTGATTGGCCGGGTTTTCAGGTGCCGTGCCGGCAGTTGCAACGCTCAGCCGATGCGGGTGAACAGCGTGCGATACAGCGCACGCAGGTGGGCTGGTTGTTCCAAGGCGCGTGCAGGTATCCCGAGTGTTGGCGATTGCCGGGTGGGAATCGTCAGCCACTGTTTGACAAAGACATGTCGATATAACTACGATTATCGATATGAAAAAGGACTACAGTCAAGACATCCCTCCCGAATGGGCCGCCATGTCGCGGATCTTCCTGGCGCTGGGCGACGAGCATCGCCAGCGCATCCTGCTGCTGTTCGAGCCGGGCGAACGCCTCAATGTCGGGCACATCGCCGAGGTGTCGACGCTGGCGCGCTCGACCGTCTCGCACCACCTGAAAGTGCTGCACGAATCCGGCGTGCTGGGGTCCGAGAAGATCGGCAAGGAAGTCTGGTTCTGGATCGACAGGTCCGCGCTCGAAGCCACGTTCACCAATGTCCTCGATTACCTGAAGGAAAACACCTGATGCGCAAGTTGTTGCGGCCGTTGTTGCGCGCACTGGCCATGCTGCTGTTTCGCGTCGACGTGCAGTTCCGTCAGGCGGATTTCTCGCACCCGCGGCTGCTCGTCGTCGCCAATCACGAATCCTTCCTCGATGGCCTGCTGCTCGGCCTGTTCCTGCCGATCGACCCGGTCTTCGTCGTGCATACCGGCGTCGCCAACAATTTCTGGTTCCGCCTGCTGCTGTCGCAGGTCGATTACCTAGCCGTCGATCCGACCAGCCCGATGGCCATGAAGAAGGTCATCCGGCTGATCGAGGCCGGCCGGCCGGTGGTCATCTTTCCGGAAGGGCGGATCACGCTGACCGGTTCGCTGATGAAGGTCTATGACGGCCCGGCCTTCGTCGCCGCCAAGACCGGCGCGACGGTGATCCCGGTGCGCCTGGACGGTGCCTCGCGCTCCTATTTCTCGCGCCTGTCCGGCAAGTACCCGAAGGAGCTGTTCCCGAAAATCCGCCTGACCGTGCTGCCGGCCGCCCATTTCCCGATGCCGGCGGCCGACACCGCCAAGCTGCGCCGGCGCCGGGCCGGTGAGCAGATGCGCAAGCTGATGCAGGAAATGATCTTCGCCTCGCGCCCGCAGCAGACGCTGTACGCCGCGCTGTGCGACGCCGCCGAGATTTTCGGCAAGCGCCGCCGGCTGCTCGAGGACGTCAAGCAGATCGAGTATTCCTACAACGACCTGCTGAAAATGGCGCTGATCCTCGGTCGCCAGGTCGAGCGCCTGACGCAGCCGGGCGACAAGGTCGGCCTGCTGCTGCCCAACC
>DASUZG010000523.1:0-3670 GCA_036376995.1 Azonexus sp.
GAGCCACAGCGCGACCACGCCGTAGCTGCCGACCCGCGAGTCCTTCATGATGTCGAGGATGCGCTGCTTGTCCCAGCCGCCGCCCAAGCCGTCGGCGGCATCCGACAGGCCGTCCTCGTGGAAGGCGCCGGTGGCGTACAGGGTGGCCGCCATCGCCAGCAGCACCGCCACCGGCTGCGGCCACAGCTCCAACGCGGCGAGATAGATCAGCGCACCAAGGCCGCCGACGATCAGGCCGACGGCCGGGAAGTAGCGCGCCGACGCATTCAGCGCGTCGGCCGAGTGGCCGATCCAGGCCGGGACCGGCAGACGGGTGAAGAAGCGGATGGCGCCGAGGAAATATTCCAGTTCGCGGCGCAGCATCAGGCCTTGTCCGCCACCCCGGCCGATTCGAAGCTGGCCATCTCGTTCAAAAAGGCCAGCGCCGCCTGCACCAGCGGGAAGGCCAGCGCGGCGCCGGTGCCTTCGCCGAGGCGCAGGCCGAGGTCGAGCAAGGGTTCGGCGCCCAGCGCCTGCAGCTGTGCCTGGTGGCCCGGCTCGGCCGAGCAGTGGCAGAACACGCAGTAGGCGGTCAGCGCCGGGAACAGCCGGGCCGCCGTCAGCGCCGCGGCGCCGACGATGAAGCCGTCGATCAAGAGCAGCATCTTGGCTTCGGCCGCCGCCAGCATGGCGCCGACCATCATCGCCACCTCGAAGCCGCCGAATTCGGCCAGCACGGCCAGCGGCGCATTGCCGCCGCCGCCCGTGCGGTAGCGTTGCAGCGCCTTTTCGAGCAGCGCCTGCTTACGCGCCAGGCCGGCATCGTCGAGGCCGGTGCCGCGGCCGATGCAGTCGGCCAGCGGCGCCCCGGTCAGGCAATGGGTGATCAGCGAGGCGGCGGCGGTGTTGCCGATGCCCATCTCGCCGAAGCCGACGACATTGCAGCCGTTGGCCGCCAGATTGCGGACGATCTCGGCGCCACGGGTGATCGCCAGCTCGCACTGGGCGACCGTCATCGCCGCTTCTTCCAGGTAATTGGCCGTGCCCGGTGCCACCTTGGCGTGGATCAGCCCCGGGCGGTGGCCGAAATCGTGGGCGACGCCGGCATCGACGACGCCCAGGTGCAGCCCGTTGCGGCGGGCGAAGACGTTGATCGCGGCGCCGCCGGCGAGGAAGTTCTCGACCATCTGCCACGTCACGTCCTGCGGATAGGCCGACACGCCGGCCTTCGCCGCGCCGTGGTCGCCGGCGAAGACCAGCAGGTGCGGCTGGCTCAGATGCGGATCGAGGCGTTGCTGGATCAGGCCGGCCTGATGGGCGATTTTTTCCAGCTGCCCGAGCGCGCCGCGCGGCTTGGTCTTCTGGTCGATCTTGTGTTGCAGCGCGCCGGCCAGCCCGGGATCGGGGGCGGCGATGGTGAAGTGTGAATGCATCCGATTCTTCCAGTCCAAAAAGACAAAAAGGGCTTCGCCACGACACTCCGGGAATGCCGCCGCGAAACCCTGTCCACAGGTTTCCAGCCCGACGATCCGAGTCGTCTTCTGGCTTTCGGATCAGCCGGTCCGCCGCCCCTTCCCGGCTGAAGCCAGTGGTCTGTCGCGACGACCGTCCCCGATTACAGCGGCGGGCCCGCCACGGATTTGCACCGTGTTCCGTTATCTCGAATCGCGGCCGATTATACCGGTTGCGATCGATGCCGGGATTCGCCCACAATGCCGCCGATGAAACAACTGATCCTCGGCGGTGCCCGTTCGGGCAAGAGCCTGTTGGCCGACCAGCGGGCAGCGGCCTCCGGCCGGCGCGTCGTCTACCTGGCGACGGCGCAGATCCGCGACGGCGAAATGGCCCGCCGCATCGCCCATCACCGCGCCCGGCGCCCGGCCGAATGGGGCTGCACCGAGGAGCCGCTGCAGCTGGCCGAGCGCCTGCGCCAGCTGGCGGCGCCCGACACCTGCCTGCTGGTCGATTGCCTGACGCTGTGGCTGTCCAACCTGCTGTTCGCCGGCAAAGCGGCAACCCAGGCCGAAGCCGGCGAGGCCGTGGACTGCCCGCTGCTGGCCGGCGCCACCAGCGCGCTGATCGAGACGCTGCCGCAGTTGCCCGGGCAGGTGATCCTGGTCTCCAACGAAGTCGGCTGGGGCATCGTGCCGATGCATCCGGTCTCGCGCCTGTTCGCCGACGAACAGGGGCGGCTCAACCAGCGCGTGGCCGCCGTCTGCGACCGGGTCACGCTGGTCGCCGCCGGCCTGCCGCTGGAACTCAAAGGCCCGGCAGCAGGGGCTTGAGCTTTTCCCAGTCGAGCGCTGCCTCGACCGAGTCGGCCAGGCGCTCGAGATCTGCTTCGCGGCGGGCGGCGAAATCGACCGGCGCGCTTTCCGCAAGTCCCGCCCAGGCGAGCAGCGCGGTCAGCGCCGACGGCTGATCGAAGAGGCCGTGGCAATAGGTAGCCAGCACCTGGCCGTCGGCCGAGATGGCCCCGTCGCGCCGGCCGTCGGCCAGTTCGACGGCGGCCTGCGCCAGCCCGGCGCCGCCGGTGACGCCGAGGTGGATTTCGTAGCCGGTCATGGCCGGCAACCCCGGCAGACACAGGTGACCGCTGACATTGCGCAGCTGCTTCTCGCTTTCCAGCGTCGTCTCGGCATCGAGCACACCGAGGCCGGCGGTGCTGCCGGGCCGGCCTTCAAGGCCCTGCGGATCGTGGATCGCCCGGCCGAGCATCTGGTAGCCGCCGCACAGGCCGATCACCTTGCCGCCGTAGCGCAGGTGCTTGCGGATCGCTTCATCCCAGCCTTTTTCCCGCAGCCAGTCGAGGTCGGCGCGTACTGCCTTGGAACCGGGCAGGACGATCAGGTCGGCGGCCGGCGGCGTCTCGCCCGGGCCGATCCAGCGGAAATCGACTTCCGGATGCAGGCGCAGCGGGTCGAGGTCGTTGTGGTTGGAAACGCGCGGATAGGCCGGGGCGACCACCTTAAGCCGGGTCGTGCCCTTGGCCAGGGCGGCGGTGGCGATGGCATCCTCGGCATCGAGCAGCAGGCCGTGCAGGTAGGGCAGCACGCCGAGCACCGGCTTGCCGGTGCGCTCCTCCAGCCAGCGCAGGCCGGGTTCGAGCAGCGCGATGTCGCCGCGGAAACGGTTGATCACGAAGCCCTTGACCCGCGCCTGCTCGGACGCCGACAGCAGTTCCAGCGTGCCGACCAGATGGGCGAAGACGCCGCCGCGGTCGATGTCGGCGACCAGGATCACCGGGCAGTCGACGGCCTCGGCGAAGCCCATGTTGGCGATGTCGCGATCGCGCAGGTTGATCTCGGCCGGCGAGCCGGCGCCTTCGACCAGCACGGCTTCATAGGCGGCGGTCAGGCGGCTCCACGATTCGAGCACGGCGCCCATCGCCCGCGGCTTGTAGGCATGGTAGGCCTTGGCATCGAGGTCGATGGCCACCTGGCCGTGGATGATCACCTGCGCCTTCTTGTCGGTGGTCGGCTTCAGCAGCACCGGGTTGAAGTCGGTATGCGGCGGCAGGCCGCAGGCCAGCGCCTGCAGCGCCTGGGCGCGGCCGATCTCGCCGCCGTCGACGGTGACCGCCGAGTTGAGCGCCATGTTCTGCGGCTTGAACGGCGCGACGCGCACGCCGCGGCGCTTGAGAATGCGGCACAGCGCGGCGACCAGCGTCGATTTGCCGGCATCCGACGTG
>DASUZG010000524.1:0-7968 GCA_036376995.1 Azonexus sp.
CCATACCGCCCAGGCCTCTTCAGAACCTTCCAGCGGAGAGGACATGCCCAATCCCGGACCGGAATCCTCGTCGCCCTTCATCGATCCCCTCGAACTCGAGGCATTGGGGCTGATCCTCGAGCATTCACTGAAGGTGCATACCTCGCATCATTTCTTCTGCTGGACGCAGGGCCTGCTACAGAACCTGATCCGCCACGACGTGCTGATCTGTGCGCTGCGCAACGGCGAGTCGAGCAACTTCCACGTCGACAGTTTTTCGTCCGCCGCCGCCGAGCCGACCGTGGTCAGCAACCTGTTCGGCCAGGACACGCTGCTCGTGCCGCAACTGATCAAGGACTGGGAGGAAAACGACTTCCGCCCGGTATTCGTCGACCTGGCGCAGAGCGACATGGCGGTCAACAGCCCGCTCGGCCGCGAACTGACCCGCATGGGCGCGACCGAGGTGTTCGCCCACGGCACTTACGACACCTTCGGCTGGCCGGTCAGTTTCTTCATCTTCGGCTGCCCGGCCGGCAGCATCGCGCCCCGCCACTATCCGCTGGCTGCCCTGCTCGTCCCCTCGCTGCACGCCGCCTGGGTGCATACCCAGTTCACGCGCCAGGCGCCGCTGTGGCAGACCCGCGGCCACGCCGGCAGCAGCGACCTGCTGACCGCCCGCGAGCAGGAAATCCTGGGCTGGATCTACCGCGGCAAGAGCAACATCGAGATCGGCATGATCCTCGGCATCAGCCCGCTGACGGTAAAGAACCACGTGCAGAAGATCCTGCGCCGGCTCGATGTCCTCAACCGCGCCCAGGCCGTCGGCAAGGCGCTGGCCCTGCGCATCCTGGAAGGCTAGGGGCGGCAGACCGGCGCCGTCCCTTCCGCGTACCGCACGATGCTGCACTTGCCCCGACTGCTGGCCGGCCTGTGCCTGGCGATCAACGTGGCCGCCGCCGGCGAGCCGGCCCGGCCCGACCCGGTCGCATTGAAGCCGCCGGCGGCGATGGCGCCGCGTCCCGGCTCGGTGCTCGATCCGCCGGCCGACACCGCCGGCTACCGCTTCGCGATGGCCGCCGAGCCCCGGCCGGCCGGCTGGAGCCTGCTGCTCGGCGCGCTGCTCAGCGGCGGCTTCAGCGTCCGCCGCCGGCTGGCCGTCCGCCCGGTCTGAGCCGATCGGCCCATGCCCGGCGGCGGTGGAATCCCAACAGCTTGATTAGCCTGAGCCCGATGCCGCTGCCGGGGCCGCTTCCCGGCATTCCGCCCTTCCTTTTTCAGGTGCCGCCGTGACCGAGATCTCCCGCATCCCATCCCTGCCGCATGCCTTCCCGCCGTGCCGCAAGGCGGGCCGGCGATGAGCGGCAGCCTGGTGGCCGGTATGGACACCCTGGCCGCGCAGCCCCCGGCGCCGTCGCGGCCGCCCGCGTCGTGGCCGGCCCGGCTGCTGGCCGACCCGGCCCATACCCCGGCGACGCTGCTGTACCTGACGCTGGCGGCGGCGGTCGGCGGCATCGCCGTCGCGCTGGCCGGGCTCGATGCGCTGTTCATCTGCGTCGCGCTGCTGGCCTGCGTCTTCATCGCGCTCGATTTCCGCATCGGGGTGGTGCTGCTGATCCTGCTGATGCCGGTCTCGGCCAGCGCCCTGTTCCCGCATGCCATCGCCGGCATCACCGGGCTCAATCCGCTCAACCTGCTGCTGCTCGGCACGCTCGGCGCCACCCTGGTGCACCGCGCGCTGGCCCCGCCGGCGGCGCCGCTGGTGCCGGCCCCGCTGTTCTGGCGCTACCTGCTGCCGATCACGCTGGCGGCACTGGTCGGCTCGCGGCACGTCGGCGACATCCCGGCCTATTTCCAGGCGGCCGGCTCGATCAGTTTCAACAGCGCCGGCAGCTACCTGCGCGACATGCTGATCAAGCCGCTGTTCATGGTGCTGTTCGCCGTGCTGGTCGGCGCCGCGCTGGTCCGCACGCGGCGGCCGGAAAACTTCCTGTGGCCGATGCTGCTGTCGATCTGGGCCATGGGGCTGCTGACCATCGTCTTCGTGTTCCTTTCCGGGGCCAGCTTCAGCCAGCTCTCCAGCAGCGAGGCGCGCGAATTCTTCTCGCCGCTCGGCATGCACGCCAACGACCTCGGCCGCTGCTACGCGATCGCCTACGCGCTGTTGCTGTTCACCTTCGCCGACTGCGACGACCACCGCCTGCGCGTCGTGCTGCTGGCGACCATGGGCATGGTCGTGCTGGCCCTGGTGATGACCTTCTCGCGCGGCGCCTTTCTCGGCTTCGCGGTGGTCAATGTGCTGTTCCTGATCTCGCGCCGGCACATCCTGGCGCTGGTCGCCGGCACGCTGATGCTGGCCGGCCTGGTGCTGCTGCTGCCCGACGCCGTCTTCGCGCGCCTCGCCGCCGGCTGGCACGGCGGCCTCAACGCGATCAGCGCCGGGCGCATCGACTACATCTGGCGGCCCCTGCTGCCCGAGGTGTGGGCCAACCCGGTGTTCGGCAACGGTCTCGGCGCCATGCTGTGGTCGCCGGCGATGCGCGGCGGCGGCGTGCTGCAGGTCACCCATCCGCACAACGCCTACCTGCGCGCCGTGCTCGACATGGGCTTCGTCGGCCTGATCCTGCTGCTCGCCTACTTCGCCCACCTCTGGCGCGGCTTTCGCCGGCTGGCCCGCGACCCGGCGGTGGACCCGCTGCGCCGCGGCTTCTTCGCCGGGGCGGCGGTCGGCCTGGTGGCCTTCCTGGCCACCGCCACGGTCGGCAGCAGCCTGACGCCGGTGCCCGAGCAGAATTTCCTGTGGTTCGCCGTCGGCATGATGTACGGCGAACTGGCACGCCGCCGGGAGAAGACCCCATGACCAGGATCGGTATCGTCGGCCAGGCGCCGGCCCCGGCCGAGGCGGCGGCCCGCCTGCCGCACGTCTGCTTCGTCGCGCCGAAAGCCTGGCCGGTGTTCTCCGGCGACAGCAGCATCGCCATCGTCGGCGGCGCCGAGGTCCAGCAGAGCATGCTGGCCCGCATGCTGGCCCAGGCCGGCTACCCGGTCTCGATGATCTGCCTCGACTACGGCCAGCCGCCGACGGCCGTGGTCGACGGCGTCACCGTGCACAAGGCCTACCGCCCCGATGCCGGCTGGCCGGTCCTGCGCTTCGTCCATCCGCGCCTGACCGGGATGTGGCGGGCCATGGCCGAGGTCGATGCCGACATCTACTACCAGCGCTCGCCCGGCATGCTGACCGCCGTGATCGCCGCCTTCTGCAAGCGCCGCGGCAAGATCTCGATCTACGCCGGCGCTTCCGACCACGATTTCCTGCCCGGCCGCGAGGACATCCGCCTGCGCCGCGACCGCTGGCTGTACGAGCGCAGCCTGGCCCGCGTCGACCAGGTGGTGGTGCAGAACGAGAAGCAGCAGCGCGACTGCCTGCTGCACTACGGCCGCCAGTCGACGCTGATCCCCAGCTGCTACCAGCTGCGCCCGGGCAGCAAGCCGGGCGGCGGCGAGCGCATCCTGTGGGTCAGCACCATGCACCGCGACAAGCGGCCGGAACTCTTTCTCGAACTGGTCCGCCGCCTGCCGCAATTCCGCTTCGCGATGATCGGCGGCCCCGGCGCCGCGCCGGGCGACGGCGAGTATTTCGCCAGCCTGCGGCGCAGCGCAGCAAGCTTCCCCAATCTCGAATTCACCGGTTTCCTGCCGCTGCCCGAAGTCGAGACCTGGTTCGACAAGGCGGCGGTGCTGGTCAATACCTCGACCCACGAGGGCATGCCCAACACCTTCCTGCAGGCCTGGTCGCGCGGCATCCCGGCCGTCACCCTGTGCGACACCGGCTCGCGGCTGCTCGGCGCCCGCGTCTGCCACGTCGCCCGCGACATCCGCGAGGCGGCCAGCGAGATCAGCCGCCTCTTTTCCGACGAGCTGTACCGGCGCCGCTCCTCGGCCCGCTGCCGCGAATACTTCGCCAACACGCACGACCCGGCCGGGGTGCTGGCCAACTACATGCGCCTGTTCGACAAGCTGGCGCTGGCCCGGGGCCGGCGATGAGCCCGCGCGCCGCCTCCCCGCTGTCCAGCCCTGGCGCCCTGCTCGGCCTGCTCAAGCGGCGGGCGCTGACGCTGGGCTCGGCCAATACCTACGACTACGCGATGCAGTTCCTGCTGCCGGTCGTCCTGGTGCGCTACCTGAGCACCGAGGACTTCGGCCACTACCGCCTGCTGTGGCTGACGGTGATGACGGTGGCCAGCGTCATCTCGCTGTCGCTGCCGCAGAGCCTGTACTTCTTCCTGCCCCGCTCGCGGCCGCCGGAACGCCGGCTCTACGTGCACCAGACGCTGCTCTACATGCTCGCCGTCGGGCTCCTCGGCGGCTGGGCGGTAAGCGGCTGGAACCCGCTGCAGCCGGCTGCCATCGCCGCCCTCAACCCGTTCGGCGTGCTGCTGCCGTGCCTCGTTGCCTTCTGGGTCAGCAGCAGCCTGCTCGACATCCTGCCGACCATCGACGAACGCGTCGCCTGGCAGGCGACGGTGACCATCGCGCTGTCCACGCTGCGCACCCTGAGCCTGGCCGCGGCGGTCTGGCTGACGGGCGATCTCGCGGTGCTGCTGTGGCTGCTGCTCGGCCTGCTGCTGTTCAAGTTCCTGCTGCTGCTGCGCTACATCGCCCGGCGGCACGGCCTGCGCGGTCGCTGGCTGTCGTGGTCGCACTTCGCCGGCCAGTTCCGCCATGCCGCCCCGTTCGGCTTGTCCAGCTCGCTGTTCGCGCTGCGCGCCCAGGCCGACCAGTGGGTGGTGGCCAGCCTGTTCGCCGTACACCAGTTCGCCAGCTTCTCGATCGCCGCCGTGCTGCTGCCGCTGATCAACCGCTTCCGGCAGTCGGTCAACCATGCCTTCCTGCCCAGCATGAGCCGCCTGCACGCGGCCGGCGACGCCGCCGGCATGCTCGAACTGAACAGCCGGGCCAACGTGCTGGTCGGGCGCATGGTCTATCCGCTGATGGCCTTCACCTTCGTCTTCGCCGAAGAGCTGGTGAGCCTCGTCTATACCGCCAGCTACATCGAGGCGGCGCCGGTGATGCGGGTCTACGTGTTCAGCGTCGTCGCCCTGGTGGTCGAGCTGGGCAGCATCATGCTGCTGCTCAAGGAAGGCGTCTATGCGCTGTTCGTCAACCTGCTGGCGCTCGCCCTGTCGGTGGCGCTGAGCTGGCTCGGCGCCACCTGGTACGGCCTGCCCGGCGCTGCCGCCGGCAGCGTGCTGGTGATCTATCTCGACCGCCTGTTCATGCTGCGCCGCATCGCCCGCCATACCGGCCTGCCCTTCGGGCAACTGCAGGACTGGCGCACGCTCGGGCTGCTGATCGCCTTCTCGGCGCTGTCCGGCATGCTGGCCTGGACGGCGGCCGGGCATTTCTTCGCCGACGGCGGGCCGGTGCTGCGCATGCTGGCCGGCGGCGCCGTGCTGGCCGCCAGCTACGCGGCGCTCTACGGCCTGTTCGGCAGCAGCGGCCGGGGCGGACTGTTGGCCGCGATCTGCCAGAAAGAGTGAGGGAGAACCCATGCTGCGACCCCTGTTCGTCACCGGATCGCTGGCCCACGGCGGCGCCGAGCGGCATTCGATCACCCTGCTCAACCGCCTGGCCGAGCGCGGCCACGACTGCCATGCGGTCTATCTCAAGGAGCCCGCCGACCAGCTGCCGCGCATCCGCCAGCCGGTGCCCTGCGTGCGCGGCCTGGCCGCCGCCGGTTTCATCGACCCGCGCGCGATCCACGACTTCGCCATCCACATCGGCCGGCTGCGGCCGACGGTGCTGGTCGCCGCCAACGGCTACGCGCTGCTGCACGCCTCGCTGGCGCGCCTGCGCTCGGGACTGGCGGTGCCGATCGTCGCCACCTTCCACACCACCCTCGTCGATGGCTGGCGCGAGCAGGCCAAGCTGCTGCTCGAACGCCCCTTCTTCTGGCGCGCCCGCGCCACCGTCTTCGTCTGCGCCGCGCAGAAGCGCCACTGGCTGCGCCGCGGCCTCGGCTCGTGGCGCAACCCGGTGATCTACAACGGCGTCGATACCGGCCATTTCGCCGAGCGCGGCACGGCGGCGGAACGCCAGGCCCGGCGCCGCGCGCTCGGTTTCGCCGAGGCCGACTACGTGATCGCCATTTCCGCCGTGCTGCGCCCGGAGAAGAACCACTGCCAGCTCGTCGATGCCCTGGCCATCCTCCGCCAGATGGGCCTGCCGGCCCGCCTGCTGCTCATCGGCGACGGCCCGCAGCGGGCCGCCATCGAGGCCCACGCGCGGGCACGCGGCGTCGCCGGGCAGCTGCACATCACCGGCTTCGTCCAGGATGTCCGCCCCTGGCTGGCCATCTGCGACGTCGCCGTGCTGTGCAGCCTGAGCATCGAGACCTTTTCGCTGGCGGCGCTGGAAGCGATGGCCATGGGCAAGCCGGTGATCCATTCCGCCATCGGCGGCGCCGCCGAGATGATCCAGCCCGGGCGCAACGGCCACCTGTTCCCGGCCGGCAACACCAGCGAACTGGTCGACTGCCTGGTGCTGACCGCCGAGCGCGAACGCGCCGCGGCGATGGGTGCCGCTGCCCGCCAGCTGGTCGAGGCGCGCTTCTCGGAAGGGGCCATGGTCGATCACTACGAGCGCCTGCTCACCGATATCTGCAGGAATCATCCCGCCACGGCCGCCTGGCCGGCCGCCGCCAGCCGCGGCGGGCTCCCGAACCCCCCCGTCGAACAAGGAGCAAGTAGCCATGAAAACGTATGAAGAAGTCCTCGAACAGATCGCCGGCGAGCGACGCACCTGGCTGGTCACCGGCGCTGCCGGCTTCATCGGCTCGAACCTGCTGGAAAAGCTGCTGGCGCTGGGCCAGACCGTGGTCGGGCTGGACAATTTCTCGACCGGCAGCCGGGCCAACCTGGACCTGGTGAAAGCGGCCGTCGGCGAGGCGCGCTGGCAGAATTTCCATTTCATCGAAGGCGACATCCGCGACCTCGATACCTGCCACCTGGCCTGCCAGGCAGTCGACCTGGTGCTGCACCAGGCGGCGCTGGGCAGCGTGCCGCGCTCGGTGGCCGACCCCATCGGCAGCAACGACAGCAATGTCACGGGCTTCCTGAACCTGCTGGTGGCGGCCCGCGACGCCGGCGTCTCGCGCCTGGTCTACGCGTCGTCGAGTTCGGTCTATGGCGACGACCAGCAGTTGCCCAAGGTGGAAGGGCGGATCGGCCAGCAGCTGTCGCCCTACGCGGTGACCAAGTACGTCGATGAACTCTATGCCGCCAATTTCGCCCGCAGCTACGGCTTCCCGAGCATCGGCCTGCGTTACTTCAACGTCTTCGGGCCGCGCCAGAAGCCGGACGGCCCCTATGCCGCGGTGATCCCGCTGTGGATCCTGGCCATGCTCAACAAGGAGCCGGTCTACATCAACGGCGACGGCGAGACGGCCCGCGACTTCTGCTATGTCGACAACGCCATCCAGGCCAACCTGCTGGCGGCGATGAGCGACGACCCGGCGGCGGTCAACGAGGTGTACAACGTCGCCCTCAATTCGCAGACCTCGCTCAACATGCTGTTCGACGCGCTGCGCGCGCTGATTGCCGTGCATAACCCGGAGGCCCTGGGCACCCGGGCGATCTACCGCGACTTCCGCCAGGGCGACATGCGCTTCTCGCGGGCCAACATCGGCAAGGCGCACAGCCTGCTCGGCTATCACCCGGTATGGTCGGTGCAGCGCGGGCTGAAGAAGACCGTCGACTGGTATGTCGCCCAGGCCCGGGCGAGCCGCGAACCGGAGCAGAGCCCGGCCGGGGAGCCGGCACCGCTGACCGAGAACGCCGCCCTGTGAGCTGCCGCCGCGCCCGGGCCGGCCGGGCGCCGGGCGCGTTTACTGCATGGCCAGCGCCAGTTCGCCGGCCGCCTCGCTGACGCGGGCCATGCTCTGCTCGCGCTCGCCGGAGAAGAGGTCGGTGTCGCCGCTGATCTTGATGATCT